>DASTGE010000243.1:0-3595 GCA_035719405.1 Burkholderiaceae bacterium | reverse complement strand
GGTCGTGTCGACCTCCTCGCCTTCGCCGTTCTGGTGGCGCGCGAGCTGCGCGCGCAACGCGTCGCCCGAGGCGAGCAGGACGTCGACCATCGCCGCGGTCGGCTCGAGCTCGTGGCGGCGCAGCTTGTCGAGCAGCGTCTCCATCTGGTGCGTCAGCTCGGCGACGTCGGAAAAGCCGAAGGTCGCTGCGCCGCCCTTGACCGAGTGGGCGCAGCGGAAGATCGAGTTCAGTTCCTCGTCGTCGGCCGCTTCGATGTTGATCTCGAGGAGCTGCTGCTCCATGCGGTCGAGGTTCTCGCCGGCTTCCTCGAAGAAGACCTGGTAGAACTGGCTCAGGTCGAAGCCGGCGCCGAGCTGGGAGTTCTCGGAGGTCATCTCGCCCATGCGTTTCTCCTCGATGCGGGCCCTTGCCCGCCGGAAAGTCCCGCTGCTTCAGCCGGGAACGGAAAAGGAGGGGGGCAGAGCCTCATGCCAGCGGCGCTCTTGCAACCCGGCGGCCTTCGCACGTTCGCTACGCTGCAGCGGGAAAGTGTTGTCTTCAGCGGATCACCTTGCTGATCACCTCGATCAGCTTGGCCGGATCGAAGGGCTTGACCAGCCAGCCGGTCGCGCCCGCGGCACGGCCGGCCTGCTTCATCTGATCGCTCGACTCCGTTGTGAGGATCAGGATCGGCGTGCCCTTGAATTTGGGGTTCTCGCGCAGCTTCTTTGTCAGGCTGATGCCATCCATGCGAGGCATGTTCTGATCGGTGATCACGAGGCTGAAATCGCGACTCGAAGCCTTCTCCCACGCGTCGTGGCCGTCCACGGCCTCCACGACGTTGAAGCCGGCATTCTTCAGCGTGAACGCGACCATCTGGCGCATTGAAGCCGAGTCGTCGACGGCGAGGATTGAATGCATGGTGATGTCTTTCGTTTCCTACGAGGGGGTTTTCGGGCCGGGTCGGCCGATCTTGAGGGGGTGGCGTCGCGCTTGTTCTCAGAACAGTTCGATCGAGCCGGCGTCCATCTCGTCCTGTGTCACAGGGTTGGGCCTCAGTGGCGCCGCCTCGACGACCGCTGTGCCGTCCTCGTCATCGCCCATCGCTTCCGCGGCCAGCCGATCGCAGCAGTTGCGCAGGCGCCGCGTGGTGTGCGCAATGAGCTGCGAGGCCATGTCCTGGAATTGCAGGGCGGTGACGGCTGTCCCGAGGTGCGTCAGCGCGACCTCGGCCGCTTCCTGGCCGCCGCTGTGCGCCTGCAGCTCCTTCAGGCGCTCCGCGGCGCCGTAGAAGCTCGCAAGGAGCGCGTCGCACGCGTCGGACAGCAAGGTCTGCAGCCGGTCCAGGTCGTGCGCCGCCGTCAGCAGGTGGTCCTGCAGGTCGGCCGCGGCTGGCAGGGGCAGGCCTCCTTCGGTGTCGGGCGTGTCGGTGTCGTTCGTCAGCATCGTCGCTCCACGTCGTTCTCGTACCTCGGCGCGCCCCTCGCGCAAATCCGGCAGCGTCCGATGGGAGTCTTCTTCGGCAGGCAGCGGCGCGGAATTGAGCACGCAGCGGTCGGATTCCCGTGTTCGATTTCCGAAAATCGGGGTCCCTCAGCCTGTACCCCTTGGCTCGCTTGCCATACTTGCCCTTATGTCTGCGTCTCCGCGCACCCTGCGAGTTCTGCACATCGAAGACTCCGAGCTCGACCACGAGCTCGTGCTCGCCCATATGCGTCGAGGGGGGCTGAACGTCGCGAGCGAGCGCGTGGAATCGCGGGCCGGTTTCAGTGAGGCGCTCCAACAGGACTGGGACGTGATCCTGTCGGACTTCAACCTGCCGGGGTTCTCTGGCCTCGTGGCACTGGAGATGCTCAAGGAAAGCGGCAAGCTCATCCCCTTCATCCTCGTCTCGGGGGAGATCGGGGAGGACACCGCGGTGGAGGCGATGCGCAACGGAGCCAGCGACTATCTGCTCAAGAACAACCTGGCGCGCCTTGTCCCGGCCATGGAACACGCGATCGAGGCCATCGAGACGCGCCGCGCGCGCATGGCCGCCGATCGCGAGCTGGCGGCTTCGCGGCAGCGGCTGTCGGAGCTTGCACAGCACCTGCAGACCAGCGTCGAGATGGAGCGCGCGGCGATCGCACGCGAGATTCACGATGACGTGGGCGGGTCGCTGAC
Organism: Burkholderiaceae bacterium; assembly: GCA_035719405.1. GTDB lineage: Bacteria > Pseudomonadota > Gammaproteobacteria > Burkholderiales > Burkholderiaceae_C > CAMLIZ01. The sequence continues at coordinate 1,452 of DASTGE010000243.1, read as the reverse complement.
GGCGCTGAAGTTCGACCTTGCCTGGATCGCCCGCCACTCGTCGAGCCCTGAGGTGCGCTCACGGGCGGAATCGGCAGTGGAGACCGTGAGCCATGCGATCGAGGCGAGCCAGCGGATCATGCATAACCTCAGGCCGGCCATCCTGGAACAGGGCCTCGTGGCGGCCTTGCAATGGATGGCCGCGCGCTTTGAAAAGCGCACGGGTATCCTGTGCCACTTCCGAACGAGCAACGAGACGTTGCACCTTCCGGCAGGCGTGCCGCTGGTGGCCTATCGGTTTGCACAGGAGGGGCTGACGAACGTGAGCAAGCATGCCCACGCGACGCGAGTGACCATCGACGTCTCGCTGGCACGTGGCGTGCTGTCACTGGAGGTGAGCGACAACGGCTGCGGCCTGTCGAAGCCCGATCTGGCGAAGGCGCGCAGCTTCGGCATTCGGGGGCTGCATGAGCGCGCCGGAACGGTGGGCGGTTGGGTGGACCTTTCGAGCAGCGCGCAGGGCACGACGCTGATTCTGTCCGTGCCGATCAAGACCGGCCCTTCACGGTCCGAGGTGTTCGACGACGGGCTGGACGACAGCGACCGGCACGAACACGATCCTTCTGTGTGGAACGGGCTGTAGAAATGTTGGGACTGGCAGCGGCGGGAGGCTCTTTGTCTGAAGATCGCGCCAGGGAGAGAAGGACATGATCAAGGTAATCCTTTGCGATGACCACGCGCTCATCCGACGCGGGATCCGTGACACGCTGTCGGATTCGACGGACATCGAGGTGGTGGGCGAGGCGGGCGACTACGGCGAGCTGCGCTCGCTCATGCGCGAGATGTCCTGTGATGTGCTCGTGCTCGACATCAACATGCCCGGACGCAGCGGGCTGGACGTGCTGCACGTGCTGAAGGACGAGGGCTCCCCGGTCAAGGTGCTCATCGTCAGCATGTACCCGGAGGACCAGTACGCCATCCGCGCGCTGCGGGCCGGAGCGTTCGGCTACGTGAACAAGGGTGGCGACCCGCAGCTGCTGGTGCAGGCGGTGCGCACGGTGTCGCAGGGACGCAAGTACGTCACGCCGGACATCGCACAGATGCTGGTCGAGAGCCTGACCACCCCGGTGGCCGAGAACGCGCACGAGAAGCTTTCCGACCGCGAGCTTCAGACGCTGGTGATGATCGCCTCCGGCAAGCGTCTGTCGGACATCGCCGATGAGCTGATGCTCTCGCCGAAGACGGTGTCGGTATATCGGGCGCGGGTGCTGGAGAAGCTGGGCCTGGCGAACAACTCCGAGCTGACGGTCTACGCGATCCGCAACGGTCTGGTCGGGAGTTGAGGGCGACGTTGAACAACAAGGCCTCGCGCGGCATTGCGCAGGCTCTCTGGCTCACCGGAAGTATTCGAGCATCCGCTCCAGAGCCATCGTGAACGGCACCTGCATCATGGGCAGCGTCAGCAGCATGCCG
>DASTGE010000242.1:0-2261 GCA_035719405.1 Burkholderiaceae bacterium | reverse complement strand
GGGAAGGTCATCGGCGAGCGGGGAGCAACGGCGATATCTTGACGACAAGAACATCGTCGAGACGCAGGTGTCAAGCGGCCCGCCAGACGTTTGGGCCGTCGGATTGAGCCCGGTCATGGATCTGCTAAGTGATGACGAATGCCACCTCGTCGTCGATGAGGCGCTCGATCTCGCCTCGGAACACCTGAAAACCGAGCTTGTTGCGGGAGCAGGGGCTGTGCTGCCTCGGTTGCCCCACCACTGCGAGGCGCTGGTTCAAGCTGCGGCTTCTATGCGGAAGCCAGAGAACAGGATCAAAGCGGTGGTCGGCATGAGCCGCGGCATGGCTCATCTAAGCCCCGAGCAATGCGAGCGTTTGTTCGAGGCGGCTCGCAGTGCGAGTCCAAACGGCCGATTCGATGATCACAACATCCAGGCCTTGCACGCACTCGTCACCGCCGAGTGGCCGTGGAGCGCCCGGTGGACGCGGGGACTTCCTCCACAGCCCGAGCGCAACACTCGGCAGATCTCTCCCGTCCTGCCGACGCTGTCGGCTGGCAACATCCTGCGCAGCGACGCGCCGGGGGACACGACCACGCCCGCCACTGCCGATCGCCCTTTGAGCGGCAAACGTTCACCCCGGAACTCGTCGCCCGCGCGTGATGCCACGGCGCAGGCCGAGGCCGCTTTCGACGATTCGCTTCCTCCGATCTGGGACAAATCAGAATCGGCAACTGGATCAGACGAGGAACTCTTGCCACTGGAACCGCGTCCCACGACTGAGCCTGCCCGACCATCGTCTCATCATGGGAGCGACGCAGAGGTTCAAGGTAGCTCGGGCGCCGGCATGACAAGGTCACTTGATCGCATCGGGCGCAGCGAGATGACGGCCGCCGCCATGCCCGCTATTGGAGATCGCCCGGGGAGCGGCGAAAGTTCGCCCAGAGTCCCTTCCGCTGCCCCCTCGACGCTTCCCTTGCGCCCCGCGGTCCTGACAAGGACAGCGTCATCCCACCTCCTTGACATTCGCTTCAATGCGAACCGCACTCCAAGTCGCACGGCGCAGGAGCGTAGCCCGACGAGGGACGTAGAGGAAGGAGTCTGGTCGCGGACGGCGCCGTCGATCGCGGTCGCGACGATTGCAGTTCCGACAGAGCAGGCCGAAGTCCCTTTCGACGATTCGCATCTGCCGATTTGGGACAAATCGGAATCGGCATCTGGATCAGACGAGGAACTCTTGCCACTGGAAACCTGCCCCAGGGTTTAGCCTGCCGGACTAACGTCGCCTCCGAGGAGAGACGCCGAGGTTCGAGGTGGCACGGGCGCCGGGTGGAGGATCACTTCGCCGGTTTCCTCCTCGGTGCCGTAACACCGCAAGCTTGTACCCCGACGGTATCAAGGTCCCGGCGGAGCAAGCTGACTCGGCGAGCAGAATCAAACGCTTCCACACACCATGATTTTCACCCCGTCCATGCGCGCATTTTTCTGCTGCATCCGACCCTCACGCCAAAACGAATCAGACAATGATCCCCCTCCGTTTGCCGCGCAACGCGCGACCACTGGCGGGACAATACCTTCAGAAGACAGGATCAGTGATCTCCCTCAGCGACGGTCACCCCAACGGACCTCACTGCAGGCGCCCATGGCACCCGTCACCGAGTCAGGGCCTCGTCCGGAGGGGCAATGCCCGGTGCCATCGACTTCGGCAACAAGACGCTCACCCATCAAGGCCGAAGAGGAGCTTCAAAAATACATCGCCGAAGGGCCGAAAGTCTTCCGTAGAAACGAGTATCAGGCATTCGCCGACTTGCGCCGATTATCGGGCTTTGGCGACAGTCTCAAGAAAACAATCCTAGGCAACGAAAGCCTTCGCTATCGTGAGCTGGAGCGAAAGGTGGAGGAGGCCACAAAATGCGCAATTCAAATCGACGGGGGCATACCAAATTGGTATCGACCAAGTGTCGATGACGACAATCTTTTAAAGATATTTCCATTCCTGCCTCCCGAACTTCGGCGAAAGATTCTTGCCGATATCACGCCGCGCTATACCTGGCAATTGGCTTTCAAGGCGCGACATCTCCTGAGCAGGAGCGAGCTGGAGCCTCTCATCGAAATGGGAAACTACGAAACCCAGATCAGGCTTTGCCGCCAGAAGGATGGGGCTGCGTGTTTTTCGAAACTGCAACTCATAAGACTCGTGCATATAGCCTGTGGCATTGCTGACCGCCAGAAGCGCGCAGATGCCATTGCCGATATGGGCCGGGCGCTCCCTCACCTCGATG
>DASTGE010000241.1:0-4630 GCA_035719405.1 Burkholderiaceae bacterium | reverse complement strand
CCTCGAGATGGGCTCCATGTCGGAAAAGGCAAGTGCGGGCCTCGAGCGGTGAGGGACATTCTCGTAGACGGTCACACCTTCGCTCTCTTCGACGCGGCGCGGGGCTTCTCCCGGCAAGTGATCGAACTGTCAGTAGGCCATCAGGCGAGCGGTCGAGCGTAGCTGTACCGCTGTGTCATGCGCAAGAGGCGCGGAAATCAGGTCGCCACGTTCCTGGAGACGACCCAAGACGACCCAGTCCTCGTCGCCGTCGGCTTCCCCGGGGGCGAGGTCGTCGAGATACTGGCTTTCGCGAGTATTTCCCGATGGGGGATCATCTACAAAGCTCTAATCTAATGACTGCGATCGCAGTCATTAGGCTTGGTCCTATGAACTCTCATCGCAAATACCTACGTTCGTAGCTATTCATGCTTTCGATGGGCTGGAGCGTCTCATAATGCCGCGTCCGTAAGCCGGCTGCCGGCGGAAAGCTGCGTTACAACGGCTGACAATGTCGTGCGTCGCCGGCACATCAGTGATGCCTGTCAGCTGCTGAACAAGACGGGAACCTTCAAGTACAGCGGCCAGACATTGGAGACACTGAAGGAAATCGGCGGCTTGACGCGCAACCGGGTGGCTACACGCCAAGCCCTGTTCCGGTGGCTGCTGTTCAACGTCGTGATGGGTAACGACGACTGCCATCTTTCGCGCTCGGGAGGCGTTGAGGCGTTCAACGTCGTTTTCCGGCACGCGATGCACGCCACGCGTGCCGGGGGGTGTGGCGTCGCGCAAAAGTCGCGCAGAAAAGAACAACGGGCCAGCCCTTGTGGTGCTGACCCGTCGATTTACTGCAGTCTCTTGGCGCGGCTGGCAGGATTCGAACCCACGACCCCTTGGTTCGTAGCCAAGTACTCTATCCAACTGAGCTACAGCCGCGAAGCCACAAAGTATAGCAGCGTTTTCAGAGCACGCTTCATCGCTGCCGGGGGCCTGTCGACTCGGCGGAAAGGGCTCACCCGAAACCGTGTTCCGGATTTCCCGCCTCATGGAGTACCTGAGCGAGTACACCCAGCTCGGCCAGGCGCTGCATGCAAGCCGCAGGAAGATTCTCGTGTTCCTGTCGTTCGTCCTGATGATGGTGCTTGTCATGGGGACCGTGATGTATGTCGTCGAGGGTCCGCAGAACGGCTTCCGCAGCATCCCCATTGCAGGGTATTGGGCGATTACGACGATGACCACCGTCGGCTTCGGCGACAAGGACTGACTGCCCCGGGAAAAGCTTGCAGCAGAGGTGACTTGCGAATACGAGTTGGTGAGCGACCTTGTGAAGAAAGGCAGGACGCGGAAGTAAACCCCGCCGGGCTGCCGCTGCACTCGGCGCGCGTCATTGCAGGCGCTCCGTGTCACATACCGGCGATCGGCACTTTGCCCGCCCGTTCGCTGCCGCCCAATTCCACGAGCAGCCGATCCAGGTCCTTGTTCAGCCGCCGCAGGCTGTTGGCGTCCAGCCGCCGCAGTGCATCGGGCAGCACGCCCGAAAACGGCAGCGGCGACTTCTTCAGCACGCGCTGCGCTGCCGGGAGCAGCTTCACATGCACCGAGCGGCGATCGGTGTTGCTGCGGGTGATCAGGATCAATTCGCGTTCGGCGAGCCCCCGCACGAGATTGCTGGCTGTCGATTGGTGGATGTCCAGCGCCCGGGCCAACTCGCTTACACCGATGCCAGGGCGATCACGGATCACGCTGAGGGCCCACACCTGGGCACCTCCCAGGCCCACCTTCTTCTCGACCTGCTGGAAGTGCGTCTTGACGGCATTGAAGACCTGCCGGAACTGCCGGAGCACGATCGCCGCCACATCGTTTCCAGGGGCGTTCTCAGCGCGGGGCGACGCGTCGGCGGATGCCGCGGCTCGCGCTCGCCGCACTCCGGCTGGCATGGGTTGAAGAACCGGATTGGGCTTCGAGCTCCGTGCCATGCTTGTCTCCGCCTCGTGCCTGGCAGCCGCGGCGCGCGGCCCGCGGCCCGAAGCGTAACATGTCGATTTGGACAAAGATTGATCTTTCGCGGCCATGCTTGCGCATGCCGACCATCGGGCTGGAGGCGGGCGGCGGGCCGCGGCATTCACGGTGGCTGTGGGGAGCCAACGCAATTCGAAACGAAAGGAGTTGCTCGATGATGGCGATCCGGATGAGCGGCTTGCGCCACTGGCGCGTGTCCGCGGTGGACGGCGAGGTGGGCACGGTCGAGGACGTGCTGTTCGACGATCGCGGCTGGGTGCCGCGCTATCTGGTGGTGGAGACGGGCAGCTGGTTGCAATCGCGCGCGGTGTTGCTGTCGCCGGCTTCGCTTCGGCGCGAGCACGGCGACATCGGGATGCTCCGCATTGACGCCACCCGCGAGCAGGTGCGCCAGGCGCCTGACATCGACACCGAGATGCCGGTGTCGCGGCACGAGGAGCTGGCGCACGCCGCGCACTATGGTTATCCGCCGGACTGGTTTGGGCCGATGATGTGGGGCGCGGGGGCGTTCCCGGGCGTCGGGCCGCTGCCGAAGATGGGGGCGGGGGAGGATGCGACGGAGTCGGAGCAGCGCGAGGCCGAAGCGGCGGCGAATGAAGCGGCGGCGCGGCAAACGCATCTGGGCAGCGGACGCGAGGTGCTGGGCTATCGTGTCGAGGCCACCGATGGCGACGGAGGCGACCTCGACGACATCGAGTTCGATGTGGACAGCTGGCAGATCCGCGCGCTGGTGATCGACACGCACCGATGGTGGCCCGGCGGTCAGGTGCGCGTGGAACCCTCGATGGTCACGGAGATCCGGTGGGCGGAGCAGGTGGTGCGCGTGAATGCGACGCGCGAGGCGTTGAAGCACGCGCCGAGGAGTGAGTAGAAGCCGGGGGGCCTTGGACGCCGCCGCCTCCACGGTCGGTACCCTCGACCGCCTCGCCGGCCTCGTCGAGCGAGTGACCTTCCACAACGCCGACACCGGCTTTTGCGTGCTGCGTTTGAAGGTCAAGGGCGAGCGCGAGCTGGTGACTTTGGTGGGCCATTCGCCGTCGGTCACCCCCGGCGAATACGCCTGTGCGTCCGGCCAATGGGTCGTTGACCGGGAGCATGGCCGTCAGTTCAAGGCCGTCTTCGTCAAGATCTCCCCGCCGAATACGTTGGCGGGCATCGAACGCTATCTCGGCTCCGGCATGGTCAAGGGCATCGGGCCGGTGTATGCCGGCCGGCTGGTGCAGGCATTCGGCACCGAGGTGTTCGATGTCATCGAGCGCCAGCCGCAGCGCCTGCATGAGATCCATGGCATCGGTGAGAAGCGGGCACGCCTGATCGTCGGCGGCTGGGCCGACCAGAAGGTGATCCGCGAGATCATGGTGTTTCTCCACTCGCACGGCGTGTCGACCTCCCGCGCCGTGCGCATCTTCAAGACCTACGGGGCCGACGCGATCGAGATCGTCCGGCAGGACCCGTACCGCCTCGCACGCGATATTCGTGGCATTGGCTTTCTTTCAGCCGACATCATTGCGCAGAAGATTGGCATTGCGCGCGACTCGCCGTTGCGCGCAAGGGCCGGCGTCTCGCATGCGCTGGCTGAAGCGTCGCATGAAGGGCACTGCGCGCTGCCGCGATCGGAGTTGGTGCCAATGGCGGCCAAGCTGCTGGACATCGAACCTGCGATGGTGGAAGCCGCCATTGCGATGGAGATCGACGAGGGTGTGCTGATCCCCGAGGCGGTCGGTATGCAGCCCTGCGTTTTTCTCGCGCCGCTCCATCATGCCGAGGTGTCGATCGCAAGCCAGATTGCACGCCTGAAGACGCGCGCTGCGCCCTGGGAGGCAATCGACGCGGATAAGGCCATCGAGTGGGTGCAGCGCCACCTGGGAATCGAGTTGGCGGAAAGCCAGCAGCAGGCGGTACGGCTCGCGTCGCGGTCCAAGCTGCTCGTCATCACGGGCGGGCCGGGCGTGGGCAAGACGACCCTGCTCAACACGATTTTGACCATCCTTCGTGCCAAGCGCGTCGCCGCGCTTGCCTGCGCGCCCACGGGCCGTGCGGCAAAGCGTCTGTCGGAATCGACCGGGCTGGAGGCAAAGACGATTCACCGTCTGCTCGAGGTCGATCCGCGCAATGGGCAGTTCAAGCGCAACGAGGCTTCGCCGCTCGAGTGCGATCTGCTCGTCGTCGATGAGTGCTCGATGATCGATGTGCCTCTGGCAAGCCAGTTGCTGCGCGCGACGGCGACGATGACGGCCGTGATCTTCGTCGGCGATGTCGATCAACTGCCATCCGTGGGCCCCGGGCAATTCCTTGCCGATCTCATCAGTTCGGGCGCTGTGCCCGTCGTGCGGCTCACCGAGGTGTTCCGGCAGGCGGCCGACTCGCGCATCGTGCGGGCCGCCCATCAGATCAACCGGGGCTTGTTTCCCTCGCTGCCGGGAAAGGGCGAGCCGTCGGATTTCTATTTCGTTCCGGTCGAGGATTCGGAGGCACTTGCCTCGACTGTCGTCGATCTCGTGGCCCAGCGCCTGCCGGCCAGGTTCGGATTCGACCCGGTCCGTGACATCCAGGTGTTGTGCCCGATGAACCGTGGCGGGAGCGGGGCGCGCAACCTCAACGCGCTGCTGCAGGCGCGGCTCAACGCGCCCGG
>DASTGE010000240.1:0-3925 GCA_035719405.1 Burkholderiaceae bacterium | reverse complement strand
CAGCTTCTTGATTGGGCTGACGAGTCTGATGCTCGCTCCCAGCACGCAGAAAGCCGCGAACTCTAGCAGCAGCTCTTCGCAACTTCTCCGCGTAGACCTCGCGTTGCAGGCTGTTCTGTCGCCGCGCAGCGGCCTACCTTGATGCGCAGTGCACCGGCGCAATAGATCGTCTGTTCAATATTCATTTGGATGGCGTTCAGGACGCCTTCAAGATCGCAGTCGTCCTCGGAGCCATCTAAAGCATCTGCGGCTCGGGCGCGATCGTCCAAGAGCTTTCGCGGGCTGCTTGTTCGGACCTATCGACGCACCGGCGGCCACTGCCGCGCCGTGTGGATCAGCGCAAGCACCCATACCGTGTCGGCCGGCTCGTCGACCTCGTAGATCAGGCGATAGCTCTCGTGCGGGATCAGTTCTCGCGTCCCGGCTACCAGGCCGGGCTTGCCGATCATCGGAAACTCCTCAAGCCGCGACGCCGCCTCACCGAACAGCTCGTCCATCGCGATTGCCGCGCGGACGTTGTCCCCGGCGATGTAGGTCATGATGTCGAGGCGGTCTTGCTCGGCCTGCGTGGTCCACCGAACCCTCACGCGTTGGACTCACCGGCCCGCCGCAGCAATGCGGTACGCCGCTTGGCGAAGTCGGCCTCGACCTCTGCGCTGGAGCGCCCGCGCTGCGCGCGTACGTCCTTGCGAGCTGCCTGGACTTTGCGCTTGACGAAAGCCTCGTGCTCGCGCGCTTCGCGCTGGCGACGGACGAACTCGCGCATCAGATCACGCACCACCTGCGACGCCGGCCGATCAACGGCCTGCGCCTCGGCCATGAACTCGTCGCGAAGCTCGGGCTCGAGCTTCATGGTGAAGACTGCTTCCTTGGACATCTGGACACCCCATTTGATACTGCTAAAGTATATACGACAGCATTACATTCGGCATGGCGATCCTTGGGGCGCGTGCCCCACACCGCATGCCACGCCGAGAACTGCTGACGCCGGCGCAGCGCGAGCAGCTGCTGGCCTTTCCCGCTGATGCCGCCGAACTGATCCGGCTGTACACGCTCAGCGACACTGACCACGCCTTCATCAAGGCGCATCGGGGCGTGCACAACCGGCTGGGCGTCTCGGTGCAGTTGGCCTACCTGCGGTTTCCAGGCCGGCCAATCGCGCGCGGCGAAGAGCCGCAACCCCAGGTGCTCTCCATGATGGCCGCCCAGCTCAAGGCGCCCATGTCGGCCTGGGCACTGTACGCGCAGCGCGACGAGACGCGCCGCGAGCACGCAGTCTCCGTCACCAAATGGCTCGGCCTGCGCGCTCTCGACCTGCACGAGCACCGTTCGCTGTCCCACTGGCTGCTGGCAATCGCGATGCAGACGACGCAGGGCATGGTGCTGGCCCAGGGGCTGGTCTCTGAAATCCGTCGACGTCACATCGTGCTGCCCGCAATCGGCACCATCGAACGCCTGTGCGCCGAGGTGACCACGCGCGCGCAGCGCCGCATCTTCAAGCTCCTGACCGCCCCGCTGACGGAAACCCAGCTCGAACACCTTGATCGGCTGCTGGAGGTGCACAAGGGCGGTCCCATCACCGCGTTGACCTGGTTGCGCCAGCCGCCGGGCAAGCCCAGCGCAAGGTCCATCACCGCCCACATCGCCCGCCTGAAAGCATTGCGCACGCTGGAGCTGCCAGCCGAACTCGGCCGGGATATCAACGCCGACCGGCTGCTGCGCATGGCACGCGAGGGCGCGCACTCGGCGGTGTACCAACTCAAAGATCACGAGCCGCTGCGGCGCCACGCGACGCTGGTGGCCATCGCCTTGGATACCTCAGCCACGCTCACCGACCAGGTTCTCGACCTGCACGACCGGCTGATCGGCTCGTTCTTCTCGCGCGACAAGAACCACTACGCTCAGCGCTTCGCGGCCGACGGCAAGGCGCTCAACGCCAAGGTGCGGCTGTTTGCCGATGTCGGGCGCGCGCTGATCGAAGCCCGCGAGGCCGAGGGAGATGCCTTCGCAGCGATCGAGGAGATCGATCCGTGGGAAGCTTTCGAGCGCAACGTCGACGAGGCGCAGCGTCTGGCACGCGACGAGGCCTTCGACGCGCTGGCGCTGATCGTCGAGCACCACGGCCAGGTGCGGCGCTACGCGCCCGAGTTCCTGGAGACCTTCGATTTCCGCGCCGCGCCGGTGCGCCAGCCGCTGATCGACGCCATCGATGTGCTGCGCGACATGAACCGCCGCGGCGACCGGAAGCTGCCGGGCGATGCGCCGCTCGCCTTCGTGCCGCCGCGCTGGAAGCGCTTCGTGCTGACCGAACAGGGAGTCGATCGCCGGTACTACGAGATGGCAGCAATGTGCGAACTGAAGGATGGGCTGCGCTCTGGCGACGTGTGGGTGGTGGGCAGCCGACAGTTCAAGGACTTCGAGGAGTACCTGCTGCCGCAGACCGTCTTCGAGCAGCAGCTCGCGGACGGCACCGTCGAGCTGCCGGTGCCGTTGGAGGCAAAAGCCTACCTGGACGAACGGCTGGGCGTGCTGCGCGAGCTGCTCGACGAGGTCAACCAACTGGCCGCCGCCGGCGAACTGCCTGACGTGCAGATCGACGACCGCGGCCTGAAGATCTCGCCGATCGAGGACGACACGCCGCCCGAGGCGAAGGAACTCGTCGCGCAGGTGTACGGCATGCTGCCGCCAGTCAAGATCACGCACCTGCTGCAGGAAGTGATCGGCTGGATCGACTTCACGCAGCAGTTCACCCACCTGAAGTCCGGTGAGCCGTCGAAGGATCGCAAGCTGCTGCTGACCGCGATCCTCTCGGACGCCTTCAACCTCGGCCTGGAGAAGATGGCGCAGGCCACGCCAGGCGTGTCAGCCGCCAGGCTGGCCTACCACGTCGCCTGGCACGTACGCACCGACACCTACTCGAAGGCGCTGGCTGAGCTCGTCAACCACCACCACCGGCTGCCGTTCTCCAAGCACTGGGGCGACGGCACCACCTCATCCTCCGACGGGCAGCGCTTCAAGGCGGGCAGCCACGCCGAGCAGTCCGGGTTTCGGAACGCGAAGTACGGTGACGAACCCGGCGTGCTGTTCTACACCCACGTGTCGAACCAGTACGCCGGCTACCATATCAAGGTGATCAACGGCCCGGCCCGGGATGCGACCCATGTTCTCGATGGGCTGCTGTATCACGAGTCGGACCTGAAGATCGAGGAGCACTACACCGACACAGCCGGCTTCACCGACCACGTGTTCGCGATGTGCCACTGGCACGGGTTCACGTTCGCGCCACGCATCGCCGACCTGAAGGACAAGCGCCTGTACGTGCCGGGCAAAGCCGGCGACTGGCCGGCGCTGGCTTCCATCATCGGCGGCAGCCTGAACCTGAAGACGATCGAGGATCGGTTCGAGGAAATCAAGCGCATGGTGGCCTCCACCGCACAGGGGACCGTGACGGTGTCGCTGCTGCTGCGCAAGCTCGCCGCCTATCCCCGGCAGAACGGCATCGCGCTCGCCCTGCGTGAGATGGGGCGCATCGAGCGCGGCATCCACACGCTCAAGTGGCTGCGGCTGCCGGCCTTCAGGCGGCGTGTCGGCGCCGGCCTGAACAAGGGCGAGGCACGTCACAAGCTGGCGCGAGCGGTGTTCTTCAACCGGCTCGGCGAGGTGCGCGACCGCGCCTTCGAGGACCAGCAGAACCGCGCAAGCGGGCTGAACCTTGTCATGCAGGCGATCACCGTGTGGAACACCGTCTACATCGACCGCGCAATCGCCGAGCTTCGCAAGCACCGAACTGGTTGCGGGTTTCGGCGACGAGAAGATGCCCGCTGCGGTGGAAGGTTGGGAGGAAGGCAGGTGAGTCGATGGCCGGAGCCGTTTGTGCGAACGGAAGGGTGACGGAGGCCCGGGCTCAAAGGCCAAACGGGAAACA
>DASTGE010000239.1:0-4452 GCA_035719405.1 Burkholderiaceae bacterium | reverse complement strand
CGCGGCGACGTGGTGCAGCCGCGCGATGATGCACAGGGCGTGCAGCGCTGAGTGTGCACGGATTGCGTGCGATGAACTCTGGTCGCTTTCCGAGGACAAGCCTGCGTCCTCAACACGGCGGCACTGGCCACCACTCCCCGTTGGTTGGTCGAGCATCGAACACGTTTGTATCAACTTGTTGCAGTGACTATAGCGTGGGCGTCAAAGCTTCAGGCCTGGAAATAGTTGTCTTTAATCACAAGAGTGGCGTGACTCAATCGCCCCGGAATTTGTGGAGGCTCGTTCAATTGAGAAGAGAGCCAGGATGCTGATGAGCCCTTTCGCTATAAACTGCCAGAAGGCCACGACAGGTTCGCGCTGTGCTCCGCTCGACGCCCCGAGCGAAGCGATCCGCGGACTTATTCCGCACCTGCTGCGGCCATGCTTCTTCCGCGACATCGCAACACTCTCCTCGCTGCTGGGTGTTGCAGCGACCGGTTGAATTCACGCAATATGTCTCTATCGGCTATAGGAACGCTGCCTTAGGCGGGCATTGAGCGCTCGGCGGGCAGCAGGGGCGACAGCTACGACAACGCGCTGGCCGAGACCATCAACGGGCTGTTCAAGGTCGAATCATTCACCGGCGCGGGTTATGGAAGACGCGTGAGGCGGACGAACTGGCAATTCTGGAGTCGGTCTCGTGATTCAATCATCATCGCTTGCTGGAGCGCACCGGCTATATCCCGCAACCGATGGCTGCAATTTACGAGGGTTGAACCATGAGTACATGGCCCAACCGAGGGGGCCTCCGGCGGTTCTGCGGGGGCCGCGGAAGGGCGACAAGGGGTCGGGCTGCGTCGAGCAGCGGACGGCCGGTCGGCGGGCGACGCGAGGCCGCGTTCGGTCATATTGAGAAGATCAGCAAATCTCTTCTGACCTGTCGTCGGTTCTGTAACCGACTTGGCACCTCAACGACCGGGGTGCGGCCGACACCATGAATCTGACCGTCGAGCCCGAAGGACAGCAGACGCTGCGTTGCTGTGGGGCCGCTGCCGCAAGCCAAAGGTCAGCACCGGTCGACACCTGAAATCCGCCGACAGCTTTCCGGTAAGAGGGCAGCGAATCTATGCCACGACCCTTTTCGCAAGTCGGCCGACATCGATGACGCAATCCGCCATCTCCCACAACTGGGGCGTCTGCGACACAAAGATTTCCTTCTCATAGCCTGCCAGCCGCAAGACTTCTCGCTTCATCGCGACAAACATGCGCTTGCGTTCGGCATCCAGCGGGCCGTCGGTCTCGTCCGAAAACAGCGTGTGGTAACGCCGGCCGGCGCACTGGGCGAGGTAAACGGCGATCGCGCGGGTCAATGCTTCATTCACCAGGACCCGCTCGCCTCCGCTCATCAAGCCCACGCTCTTGGAAGCGCCCGTTTGTGCGTCAAAGACGACCACGTCAAAGCCCTCCTTCAGATCCTTCTTCGCCGTCTCCACCTGAGTCGTAATCGAGATCGTGAAGCGCGGCCCGTAGCAATTGATGAGCAACTCGTTGGCGAGGCTGGCCAGCGTCGGACCGGCATCGTCGATGCACAACGCAATCACGCCATCATTGCCCAGGGCCTTGCTCAGCGCCGTCCACAATGCCAGCTCTGTTTCCAAGTGCGCTACCGCACGCGCCGAGGCCTCGCCGTCCATGATCTGCGCCTGAAATGCCCGCAGTCGCCCGCCGAACTCGGCGCGACGCACGACCGCTCCCGCGTAATCTGCCTCCGCTTGGGCCAGCGTGCGTCGGGCGGAGGCCACCCCCTGCTCCGCAGCCGCGCGCTTGGCCTCGTCGAACTGAGGCGGCAGCGCGCCGAGTTGCTGCGCCAACCGAGCCAGCGCCGCATCCAGTTCCGCGACCTCGGCGGCATGCCGCGAAGCCGCCTCCTGGCTTGACGCATCGCTGCGTGCCATCTCTTCGCTCGCCGTCGCACGGGCCGCCTGCAAACGCCGCTCGACTTCGAGCCCTTCCGCTGCGATGGCCCTTACCCGTTCCTCGGCTTGGTCGAGTTGGGCCACCAGCGCCGCGTCAGCATTGGCCACGCGCCGCTGCTCGATCACCGCATCCAGCGCCGAACGCGCCTGTATCAGACGAGAGGTCGAGTCGCCGAGGTTGGAGCACTCCCGCTGCAGCTTGTCGCGCTCCTGGTCGAGTGCCGTCACCTCCTGCTGAAGTTGCGCGACCTTGAGCTCCGCGCTTGGCCGCAGGGTCTGCGCCTCTCGCGCATCGGCGAGCAGCTGGCAACTCCCCTGCAGCTCGGTGCCGCTGCAGGGCACCTTTGCCGTAAGCTGGAAGCGCTCCTGCAGTTGCCGCACGCGCAGCACCGCAGCTCCTGCTTCTCGTTCCAGGCCTTGGCGCTTGGAGGCGATCACCTCCAGCCGCTGCTGAATCCGCAGGGCAGATTCACTCACCGACTCGGCGCAACGCAGTGCGTCTCGCGCCCGCTGCTCCTGCTCGACCAGCGCCGGCAGCCGTTCAGCGGCACCTCGGATAGCGTCGCGTCGGGCCAGCAGGGCCTGGGTGGCCGTCAGCTCCCGCTGATGGCGTGCGTTGGCGGCTGAGGCAATCTGCTCCGCCTCGCGCAGCGCGGCAGCCGCCCGGTTGCGATTCGCCTGGTGCTCCTCGGTCAGCCGCCGATGGGCATCCAGCAGTCCGGCCTTGCGCCGCACGTGTTCGCCGACCTGGGCAAGCAGCGACTGGCGCAGCGCCTCCGTGCTCGCCGCCGCCGCCCTTTCAGCTTCGCACGACGCCAGCTGCTGTTCAGCGGCCCGCAGCGCAATCTGCGCAGCATCCTTGCGCTGTCCGGTAATCTGCACCTGCGCCTGACTCTCGTCGATTTCTCGTCGCAGTACCTGTGCCGACTGCTCCATTGCCCGTACACGGGCCAACTCCATTCGCCGCGCCTCCAATGCCTGTTGCAGCTGCGCAGCCACCCGGCCTGCATCCTGCCCGGCGGCGCGGATCTGCTCCAGTCCCAACAACTCGACCAGCAGGCTCTTCACCTCGCTCGGCCGGTACGCCGACAACTGGCGCCGATTCTGCGCATGAAACGCGGACGTGAAGAAGGCTTCAGGCGAGCCGAGCAGCGATTCGACGCATCGATCGTAGGTTTCGGCCCTGCCGTCCGATCCGGTGCCGTCGGACGTCACCATCGGTACCCACCGATCAATCTTCCATTCGTGCAGGAACGCCTCGGTTCGCCTGGCACCATTCATTCTGAAGACGAGCTGCGAGCGCAGGCGGCGGCCCTCGTGCAGCCACTCCAGCTCTTTGAATCCCTCCGGGCGACAAAGATGGTCGTAATAGGAAAAGCCGCCCACGCTTGCGCTCGTGGCCCGTGACGGCATAAGTCGATGCGGCTGAAGGTTTTCGATGATCGTCGTCTTTCCAGCACCGTTCGGTCCGATGAGCGCGATCAATTGAGCGTCTTTGGTGAGTGCTTCAATGTCGAGCGACAGTTCGTCCAGACCGAGGCCGTCACGAATGCCGGTAAAGCCTTTGAGGGTGAGTCGCAGTGGTTTCATGATGGAGTTGAAAGAGTGATGGTGAAAGCCGCATTCGAAATGCAGCCCTCAATCACCTTTGTACCTACCGCGCTTGCACAATCAACCCGCCCTCGAAGGCATGCGACCGGGTAGGGCTTGTCACTGCTTGCACCACTCCTGCGACCTACCGAATTACTCTCCAAACAAGTCGGCCTCGATCTGGGCAGGCCGTTGCTGCTCAGAGTGCATGTCGCCGCCCTGCCCTGCCGCCGTGGCCACATCCGAAACAATCGTCTGCACGATCGCCTCGGCCTGCATCGCCTGCAGCCATGTGAGCCGTTCTGCCAAAGGCTCGCCATCCACGTGGGCCAATTGCGCCCATCGGCGCAGCTTATCGGTCAGTGTCGGCACCGCGCTGATGCCTGCCGCGCGGGTTCGCATCAGCGGCACCACCCGCCCCTCCAGCTTCAGTTCCGCGGCGTCGGCGAGCACACGTTCAATTTCGCTTCGATCCACCGAATGCCGCTCCTCCTCGGCAATCTGCCACCGCACACGCACAAAGGCACCGCGGACCTCCTGCGCCGACGCACGCAACGCCTCCATGTCAGGGCGGCCCGTGAAGGTCAGGTCCAGCATTCGGCGCGCCGGGGTTTCGACGAACTCGAACGCGGCCCGGTCTGCATCCACGTCCCACAGCAGCCAGCCTTTGGCGCCCTCCTCGCCATAGTGCAAACGGCCGATCGATCCCGGGTACGCAATGATCTGGCCATCGCGCGTCCATGCCTGGTGCTTGTGGATGTGGCCGAGCATGAACGCGCAGGCGTTGGCTGCTGTTATGACTCTCGCTTCTTGAGGTCTGCCAGGGCCTGATATCCCAGGGACGTTTCGGGCGTTCGTGAGAACGCCGCCGGTTTCACCGCGGGACGGCGCACAGTGGGGATGGGCC
>DASTGE010000238.1:0-3164 GCA_035719405.1 Burkholderiaceae bacterium | reverse complement strand
TGGAGCAGGAACTTCTGCTTCGACTCCCCCTCGTACTCCTCGATGATCTGCGCGTCGCGCCCGGTGCCCAGCGTCACCGAGACGAGCGCCTGCGTCTCGCCGCGGGTGAACAGCGCCGAGCCGTGGGCGCGGGGGAGCACGCCGGTGCGGATCTCGATCGGCCGCACGGTGCGCGTGTCCCGGCCGTCAATGCGGGCCTCGCCGGCAAGGATCTGGCTGCGGACGATGCGAGCCTCGATGTCGAACAGCAGTCCCTCGACCTTCACCGGATCGAAGGCAATGCCCTCCTCGCTCAGTGCGGCCATGGCGGCCGCATAGGCTTCGCGCACGGCGTGGGTACGCGCCTGCTTCGAACGGATCTGGTAGGCGGCGCGGAGCCTTTCTTCGGACAGTGCCGTGACCTTCGCAATGAAGGCGTCGTCTTTCGGCGGGGCCTGCCAGTCCCACACCGGCTTGCCAGCATCGCGCACGAGTTCGTGGATGGCGTTGATTGCGATCGTGCCCTGCTCGTGGCCGAAGACCACGCCGCCGAGCATCACTTCCTCACTCAGCTGGTCGGCCTCGGATTCGACCATCAGCACCGCGGCCTCGGTACCCGCCACGACCAGGTCGAGCCTGCTTTGTGCCAGCTGTGTCTTGCCCGGGTTGAGCACGTATTCGCCGTTGATGTAACCGACGCGGGCGGCGCCGATCGGGCCGTTGAAGGGGATGCCGCTGATGGCGAGGGCGGCGCTCGAGGCGATCAGCGCGGCGATATCGGCCTGCACCTCGGGATTGAGCGACAGCACATGGACGACGACCTGCACCTCATTGAAGAAGCCGTCCGGGAAGAGCGGGCGGATGGGGCGGTCGATGAGACGGCTGGTGAGGGTCTCGAGTTCACTCGGACGGCCCTCACGTTTGAAAAAGCTGCCGGGAATCTTGCCGGCGGCGTAGGTCTTTTCGATGTAGTCGACGGTGAGCGGAAAGAAATCCTGCCCCGGCTTGGCCGTTTTGGCCGCGACCACGGTGGCCAGCACCATCGTGTCCTCGACGTTCACCAGCACGGCACCGGTTGCCTGGCGGGCGATCTCGCCGGTTTCCATGGTCACGCTGTGCGCGCCCCATTGGAAGGTCTTGGTGACTTTGTTGAACATGCTCATGTTCTGATCTCCGTGATCGTTGAACGACGGGTTTTCACGCCCGTGTCTCTCGTGTGGGGGAGCGCGGAGTCGGGATGGCGCGATGCCATTCCATCGTAGCCAGCGACTGGCGACCGTGGAATGACACAGCAGCGCCCGTTCCCGGGCCCAGCTCCAAATCGCTGCCGACAGGCGCGAGCGCGCATGTCGTGCAGCGAGTGAAGGCATTCATGACAAACAGCCTGTGCTGCGGTCAAGCAGACAGGCTCGCTTGCCACTTCTTTCTGCCTACTTGCGCAGACCCAGCTTCTGGATCAGCGCGGTATAGCGGTCGGCGTCCTTGTCCTTGAGGTAGGCCAGCAGGCGCTTGCGCCGATTGACCATCTTGAGCAGGCCGCGACGGCCATGATGGTCCTTCATGTGGGTCTTGAAGTGCGGGGTCAACTCGTTGATGCGGGCGGTCAAAAGTGCGACCTGCACCTCCGGGGAGCCGGTGTCGGCGCCGCCTCGGGCGTTCGCCTTGATGATCTCTGCCTTGTCGATGTCAGCCACTGCCATGGCGTGTTTCCTCAAGAATGAGAACGCGCATGGCGGCCAGGAGCAGCCCTCATTCGAGGCCGGCCTCTCGCCGATGCGGTCTCGGGTTTCACTTGCGGTCACGGGTGAAACCGACCCGCGCCGTGCTCGCTCCGCACACAACCGATGCAGAAGCGGCAAATTATAGGCGAAGCGCTGAGGCCAGCCGGCCCAATCCTTGAACAAGACGTCCGGGGTCTTTCGAGGCAAAACACCAGCGCAGCCACCCTTCGCCCTCGGGACCGAAGGCAGCCCCGGGTGCGAGTCCGAGGCCATGATCTGCCACGAGCCGCTTGGCCAGTGCCAACGAGTCCGCCTCGCCCTCGACACGGAAGAAGGCGTACATGCCGCCCATCGGCGCGGCGGTCTCCACGCGCGAGGTCGCTGCCAAGCCGTTCACCAGAAGGTCGCGACAAGTCTTCAGCCGCTGCACGAGCGCGGGCACCGAATCGGTGGCATCGGCAAGCGCGGCCAACCCGCCGCGTTGCACGAACACTGGGGCGCAGGAGCTGTTGAATTCGATCAGCTTGCCAGCCGTCTCGATCATTCCTTCAGGCAGCACGAGCCAGCCGAGCCGCCAGCCGGTCATCAGGAAGCTCTTGGAGAAGCTGTGCGTGACGACGACCCGGTCCTCCGGTGTTGCGATGTCGAGGAAGCTGGGCGCCACGGCTCCCTGGCCGAAATACAGGCACTCGTAGACCTCGTCGGCAACGATCCAGGTGCCGGTGCGACGACAGTGGTCAAGAATCGCACGCTGCTCCTGGGAGGTGAGCGTCCATCCGGTCGGGTTGTTCGGCGAGTTGAGAAGCAGCACCCTCGTCGCCGATGTCACAGCCTCCAGAAGCTGCTGCAGGTCAAGCTGCCACGCTCCGTTCCCCGCCTTGAGCGCAATACGATGAACGTCGGCGCCGAGAATAGCCGGCTGCGCCGCGATGTTGGGCCACACAGGCACCACGACGACCGCCTTGTCCCCGGCTCCCACGAGCAGCTGGCTCGCGATCATCAGCCCGGTCACGCCCGAGGACGTCACGGCGATCCGGGCGGGGCTGACGGGTGGATGCAAGCTCGACATGTAGGCGGCCAGCGATTCGCGCAGTTCGAGCAACCCAAGGTTGTGGGCATAGAAGGTTTCCCCGCGCGCCAGCGAGTCAGCGGCGGCGCGGCGCACGCGCTCTGGCGTCACCTCGTCGCTTTCGCCGAACCAGAACGCGAGCACGTCACCGCCGCGCTGCATACCCGCATTGGCGACCTCGCGTATTTTGGAAACCGGTAACTGCTCGATCTCGGGGCGCATCGTCGAACTCTTGAATTGCCAATGGAGGGGGTGCTAGACCGTCGCGAGATCCCAGCGCGGCCGCACATCGAAGGCATAGTCGAAGGCAGGCGAGCCTCGGCCACGCTGCACGCGCATGGCGGCGGCAAGCGCGATCATGGCACCGTTGTCGGTGCAAAGCTGAAGCTCGGGGT
>DASTGE010000237.1:0-2676 GCA_035719405.1 Burkholderiaceae bacterium | reverse complement strand
TGTTGGCCGGCTGGCCGTCGTTGGCACGAGCGGCCGATGGCCCGGACGCCAAGGCGGGCGAGAGGCCCGAGAGCACTGCCGTCACGGTCGGCCGACCCAACGACGTGCCCGTGCCGCGGGTCGTGCAGCCGTGCATGCCGGGGAAGTGCCTGTTCGCCGGTCAGAAAGTCCGCGTGATCGCCACCAAGAGCGCGATCAGCGTGGCGCTGCTCGAGGTGAAGGAGGAGTTCGAGGCGGCCACGGGCGCGCAACTCGAGATCGTGCGGCTGCCGGGGGTCGAGCACTACCCGACCATCATCTCGGACATGACCAACCATACCGGAAGGTACGACGCATCGCTCGCCGCGGCATGGTGGGTCGGCGACATGGTGGCTGGTGGACACCTGCTGTCCTACGACAAGTTCTACGGCGACCCGCGCTTTCCGAAGTGGGACATCGACGACGTGTTGCTCGGCCCACGCGCGCTGCTGTCCTACGGGGACAAGAAGTACATGGTGGCCTATGACCACGACGCGCAGGTGCTGTACTACCGGCGCGACCTGCTGAACGATCCGCGCCATCAGGCGGCCTTTCGCCAGAAGTACGGCTATGCGCTGGCGGTGCCACAGACCTGGACGCAACTGCGCGACGAGGCCGAGTACTTCAACGGCCAGGACCTGAACGGAGACGGCCAGCCCGATCACGGCATCGTGCTGGCCTTGCAACCGGGCAGCCAGGGCATGTTCAACTACATGACGCTGTCGGCCTCTTATGTCATTGGTCCCACCAACGCGCGGCTGTACTGGTTCGACCCGCGGACGATGGAGCCGCTGATCAAGAGCCCCGGCCATGTCCGTGCCCTTGAGATGTTTGTTGAACTCGTGAAGTCCGGCCCGCGCGAGATGCTGACATGGAACCATGGCCGAGGGTGGGACCACTTCCTGGCCGGCCGTGCGGCGTTCGCGATCACCTGGGGCGACCTGGGCGCGCTGGCCCAGGGAACGGGGAACAAGGTCCGGGGCAACACGGGCGCCGCGCCGACGCCCGGCACGCATGAGTACTACGACATCGCACAGGGCCGGTGGCGCGCGACTGCGGCCGTCAACCAAGTCGGCAATACCGCTGGCGCATCCTGGGCAGGGGTGATCTCCAGGTACTCCAAGGTACCCGAGGCGACGTACTTCCTGCTGGCGCTGCTGGCAACGAAGGAGAAGTCGCAGGTCTATGCGGCGCGCGGCTGGGATGGCATCGACCCCGGACGCAAGTTCCACATGTTGCCCCCTCGAGGCACGGGAAGCATCGAGCCGTATTTGCGGGCGAACTGGGATGCCGCGGACATCCGCGATTACCTCAACGCCTTCGAGCGGACGTTCAGCAACAAGCAGCAGCTGCCCTACCTGCGCATACCGGGAACCTACAGTTACCTGCTGGCGCTGGACCTGCGCCTGGTGCAGGCCGCGAGCGGGCAACTCAGCCCCGCAGCGGCCCTCGAGGCCGCCGCCGTCGACTTCGAAGAGATCACGATTCGGCTCGGTCGCGAGCGGCAACGTGATGCCTATCGGAGTTCACTGCGCTTTTGATCACAAGCATGCGCTGGACCTTCCGAGTGACATCGTTTGGCATTGGCATCGGCATCGGCACGAAGCTGACGGTGGGAGTCGGGATCCTGGTCAGCCTGACGTTGCTGGTCGTGGCGCTAGCCATATTGGCCGGTCGGGACGCCAGCCGCGACATCGAGGCCAGCGAAGCATTGCGAGCGCCGGCCTCGCGGGCTTCCGCTCAGGCCCAGGAGGCGCTGTTGAAGATGCAGTTGCATCTGCGCGGCTTCCTGGTGCTGTCGGATCGGGAAGACATTCGGCATTACGACGTGGCGCGCGAGGCGTTCGAGAGCGCGCTGGCCACATTGCAAAGGCTGGCCACCGGCTGGGAGGTGGGGGAACGTGCCCGGGTGCAAGCCCTGACCGTGCGCTATGCGCAATGGAAACGCCTGCCGCCCCAGCTGTTCGAGCTGCACGAGGACCCGCTGCGCAACCGACCGGCACTGCGTTTGTCGAGCGTCGACGTGCAGGCGCAGCGGGTGCGCGTGCTGGCCGAGGCGGAGGCCATGATCCAGCTGCAAAAGGCACGTCCTGCCGACGCGGTGAATCGCGAAGTGCTGGCGCAGATGCTCACCTTCCAGAGTTCGTTCGATGTGCTGGCCACCAACGTGATGGCGTTCGGCGCTTCGGGCGAGGGCAACTTCAGACTCACCTACAGCCCGCAGCTGGTCACCAACGCAGCATTGTGGGACGCGCTCTACGCACGCCGCGCGCTGCTTACGCCCGCCCAGCGCGTCCACATGGACCGCATCGAGGCGGCGCGTGCCGAGCTGACCGCGCTGACCTTGCGCATCCGGACGATACAGGACAGCGCACGCGCCTACGAGGATCTCTTTCTGTATCGAACCGAGGTTGTGCCACAGGCCGAGGGGCTTCTCGATCTGCTGCACCAGATCACCGCGGAGCAGCAAGCGCAACTGCAGACTGAGTTGTCTCGGGCCCGGGACCGCCTGGCGCTCTCGCGAGCCCGAACGGCAGCCGGTGGTCTGCTCGCGCTGGCATTTGGCGCGGTGCTCGCCTTCCTGCTTCGGCGCAGCATCGTTGGGCCGGTGCAGCGGCTGACCCAGGTGGCCGCGCGAATCGCCGCCGGGGATCTGGC
>DASTGE010000236.1:0-7683 GCA_035719405.1 Burkholderiaceae bacterium | reverse complement strand
GGTCAGGTTCAACGGCTCGACAAAGGCATCGTGTGAAAAAGCGTCCCGGTCCGCCGGCTCCCGAGCCGCCCCGGCGCAGCCCCGGGCGTCCGCCGGGGCTGACTCCTCCAAAGTCGAACAGCGAACGGCAGGAGGCGCGTCGGCTGAGACTGAAGGCCGAGGGCCGCAAGACGATGAGTCTGTCGCTGCGGCCCGACATCATCGAGCAGTTCGATTCGCTGCGCGCGGACGGAGCCACGCGGGAAGAAACGTTCGAGCATCTGGTCACCGCCGCTGTCCGACACAAACGCTGATCCGCCAACCATTCGGAACCACAAGGCAGGCGACAAACCACGCGAGGAGCGCACGCGACATGAGAACGACATCGACCAGCACAAGACCCGCCGAGGATGAGATTGCACAACTGCGCGTACCGCCGCACTCGATCGAGGCCGAGCAGAGCGTGCTGGGCGGCTTGTTGCTGGACAACGAGGCCTGGGACAACGCCGCGGACGTGCTGCACGAGTCCGACTTCTACCGGTATGAGCACCAGAACATTTACCGTGCGATTGCCGAACTTATCCAGGCGAGCAAGCCGGCCGACGTCATCACGGTTCATGAGCAGCTGAAGGTCATCGAACGCGCGGACGAGTGCGGCGGACTTTCCTATCTGAACGCATTGGCGCAGAGCGTGCCAAGCGCCGCCAACATCCGCCGCTACGCGGAAATCGTCCGAGAGCGTTCGATCCTGCGAAACCTGATTGCCGCGGGCGACGAAATCGTGTCGAAGGCCTTTCGCCCCGGCGACACATCCGTCTTGCAGGTGCTCGACGAGGCCGAAAGCCGCATCCTCAAAGTCGGCGAGGAGGGGTCGCGGCAGACGCAAATCTGGCGCAGTGCAAACGAGCTCGTGATGCGCGCCATTGATCGGATCAGCGCGCGAGCCGAACTCGGCGGTGAGCCCGTCACCGGTCTTCGTACCGGCTTTGTGGACCTGGACCGC
Organism: Burkholderiaceae bacterium; assembly: GCA_035719405.1. GTDB lineage: Bacteria > Pseudomonadota > Gammaproteobacteria > Burkholderiales > Burkholderiaceae_C > CAMLIZ01. The sequence goes on along the minus strand of DASTGE010000236.1, from coordinate 6,701 downwards.
ATGACGGCAGGATTGCAGCCGGGAGAACTGATCATCCTCGCGGCCCGCCCGAGCATGGGCAAGACCAGTCTGGCGATGAACATCGCCGAGCATGCGGCGATCGAACAGAAGGCGCCCGTGCTCGTGTTCTCGATGGAGATGGGATCGGACCAGCTGATGACGCGGATGATCGGGTCGGTCGGTCGCATCGACCTGCGGCGGCTGCTGACGGGGCAGATGAGCGACTACGAATGGTCCCGCTTCGCGGAAGCCACGGAGAGCCTGTCGAAGTCGGCCATCCACATCGACGAGACCGGCGGCCTCAATCCGGCCGAGTTGCGCGCGCGTGCCCGGCGCAAGGCCCGCGAGTGCGGACAACTTGGCCTGATCGTCGTTGACTATCTCCAGCTGATGGCGGGGGACCGCCAGGACGAAGGCCGCAGCGACAACCGGGCGACGGAGCTGGGGGAAGTCTCACGCGGCCTGAAGTCGTTGGCCAAGGAATTGCACTGCCCCGTCATTGCCTTGTCGCAGCTGAACCGTGGCGTGGAAAGCCGCAATGACAAGCGCCCCATGATGAGCGACCTGCGCGACTCCGGTGCTCTTGAGCAGGACGCCGACCTCATCATGTTCATCTACCGCGACGACTACTACCATAAGGACTCGAAGGAGCCGGGTGTGGCCGAAGTCATCATCGGCAAGCAGCGCAACGGGCCCGTAGGTACCGTCAAGCTCACCTTCCTGAAACCGCTGGCGCGATTCGACAGCTTCGCATCGCAGGGATAGAAGGGCAGGGAGCTGATGCTCCTTTCAGCGCCTCTTGTGGCTGGGCTGACAATGCCGATACACTGACCTCGCATCATTGTGCCAGGCCCTTTCTTCCAGGGTCTGCGATTGTGGCCGGTCAACCCCTGGAACCGTCACGGCCGTGAGGCCCGGGGTGCTCTTCAGTTCTCATGGATGAGTGACGACGTTGTCCCAACGCAGCGTCCGTCGTCAATTGAAGCTTTCGGCTGATCAATGCCGTAATGGCGCCGCTTCGGCGCCTCTCCTGCAGGCTTTTCTGGCCTGTGCTTTATCCAACCCGAGCTCGGGCACCCTCCCGAGTGAGGGCGCTCGTGCTCATGCGCTTGAAAAGGAAGCGACATGTCCCACGAAGAAGATATTTTGATGCGCGCGACCGTTGTGCCGGAACATTTGCGGCCCGAGTTTCTGCCGAAGCATTTTGGGCTCAACGCGATGCTCAAGGTCGAGGTCAGCATCTTCGGCTGGATGGAGTGTCTGTGTCCGGCCTACAAGGGTGGATTCTGGGAATTCATTGAACTGTCCAATGGCGGTGCGTACATGCGGCCGGCGCACGCGGATTTTTATGATCTGCGGGTCGAAACCAACGGGTTTCACGATCGGGTGAGCGCGGATGCGGCGGGCCTGATCGCGACCACCATGGCACTCAATAGGTTGATTTGGCAGGGGCACGGGAACTTGCTCTCGAAGTACGAGCAGTTGCGTGATTTCATTCCACACCATCCGGAACACGCGGCCATTTTGAACGCATTGGACTGAACTCCTCGGCCGTCGACCTCTGACGTTTGCCTTGGTGCGACGGCGTCAGGTCGTTGCGCATCTTTGCACTTTCACCCTGAGCGGGAACGCCACTTCCCGCGCGCAGCGGGCATGTGCGTTCCTTTTTCTTCCTTGACTCAACCCATTACATTAAAGGAATTGCCATGTCCCATTTGACAAACGAACAACGCGCCGTCGTCGAAAGCCGCGCGCCTTTGCTTGCGGTCGACGCGTTTGCCGGCAGCGGCAAGACATCGACCCTGATCCAATATGCACGCGCCCGGCCGCGTGCCCGCATCCTCTATCTGGCCTTCAACAAGTCGGTGGCCACCGGTGCCCGGGATCGCTTCCCGAGCAATGTGGACTGCCGCACCACCCACTCGCTGGCCTATGCGGCCGAAGGGCGGAAGTACACCGACAAGCTGGGCAACCCCCAGGCCTACGAGGTCGCGCAGGAGTGCCGCTGCAGCCCCCGGCGCGCCAAGGTGATCCTCGCCACGATTTCGTCATGGCTGTGTTCCAGTGACGACAAGATCCGGACGGCGCATGTCGATCCCGAGAGTGTCGAAGACGACATCGACGCGGCGGCCGTCGTCGATCAGGCGCGCGGCGTCTGGGCAAGGATGATGGATCTGCGCTCGGCGATGAAGATGCCGCACGACGGCTACCTGAAGTTATGGGCGATGTCCAAGCCGCGCCTGCGCTACGACATTCTCCTGCTCGACGAGGCGCAGGATACCAATGCGCTGACCCTGGATCTGGTGCTCCGGCAACGTGGCCACGCGAGCATCGTGCTGGTGGGGGACCGGCACCAGGGCATTTATGGCTTTCGCAAAGCTTTGAATGCCATGGAGCTGGTCGACGCCGACGAACGGATCGCGTTGACGCAGTCGTTCAGGTTCGCGCACGGCATCGCCGACGTGGCCACCCGGCTGCTTGCCGCCTTCAAGGGCGAGAAGCAGGGCGTGAAGGGCCGCGACGACATCGAGGTCGAGTGGGCAGTCGATACGGGCCGGCACTATGCGGTGATCAGCCGCACGAACGCCGGCTTGTTTGAGGCGGCCGCACGGGAGGTGCAGGCATGGGCGGAGTGCAGGCTGCACTTCATCGGCGGTTTCGAGAGCTATCTGTTCGGCAAGGTGATCGACGCGTATCACCTCTGGACCGACGAGCGACCGAAGATCAAGGACGCCTCAATCGCGCGCTTTGCGAAGTGGGTGGACTTCGAGCGCTACGGCGAGGAGGCCGGTGACGCGGAGGTCAGGGCGCTGGTGAAAGTGGTCGAGACCTATGGGTCGCAGATCCCGACGCTGTATGCCGCGATCAAGGAAGCCGATGCACCGGTGCAGGAGCGCGCTCACCTCACGCTGACCACGGCCCACAAGGCCAAGGGCCTGGAGTGGGAGCAGGTGCACCTCGCCGACGACTTCATCGACGTGGAGGATCTGCCGGAGGATTTCGATCCCGAGGAGATCAACCTGCTGTATGTGGCGGTAACGCGCGCCGTACGGGCCGTGCGGTTGCCCGACAGTCTGGCGAGGTGGCTGAACTCAATCCGCATCCATGGGCCGGCAGCTGCTCGGCAGATGGCAAGAACCCCAACGTCGGCTGCGAGGGCGCCCGCGGCCACGCGCGATGGGGAGCAGGCCGTGCAGCTTTGGCTGTCAACCCATGCACATCGTCTCAGTGAGCAGACTGTCAAGGAGCTGCGTGCATTGCTTGGCGAACTGGAAACTTTGGACAGCGCTGCAACGCGTTGATCATCGCGCAGGCCGACTCTCCACAAGGAGGTCGGCCAGCGTCGCTTCAGTTCACATTGAGTGCAATGTCGCGTATTCTTGGGTTTCCGCTATCAGGGAGAGCTTCGAAAGAAATACATGAGCAATCAGAGCGAAAACCGATTCAGTCATGTTCTGTCCATTGGCATGGGGCCCGGCGACGATCTCGGTCCTGTGGATGCAAACAATGAGGGCTCGTACCGGCGCGGCTACCATCAGGCAATTGCCGAGGTGATGCTTGTGCTGCAAGACGGGGGTTGCCTCACCGCAGAGTCACTTTCCAGATGGGTGGAAGGCGAGGGGATGAAATGGCGCAAAGACACCCGGCTCGACCGGATGATCATTGCCCCAGCTTTGCCCAATCAATGAGGTGCAGCTCGGGAGTGGCACGCACGTCATGCTGACTGCCCTCGAGTGGTCCGGCTCGCTTCTCGGCCTTCTCGGCGCGTACCTCCTCGCCACCCACAGCAGGGTGTCGCGCTATGGGTGGATTGCCTTTCTGGCCGCGAACATCGCCATGATCGCCTTCGCGCTTGGCATCGAGCGTTATGGCCTGCTGGTCCAGCAAGCTGGCTTCATGGGCACCAGCTTGCTCGGTCTGCGTCGGGCGGGCTTGTGGCCGGGTCGGCGTCTTGGGGAATCAAATGGCCAGGACTTCCGCGAGGGGACGTCATCACCGGCGAGAGAGGCACGGCGTATTCTTCGGGTCTGACCGCAGGGGCGCTCTCAGGTTAACACCGGGGACCGGCAGGCATCGCAGAGCTGCTCATCAGCCCGCGTGGCTTCCACGCCAGCGTTCAGCGCAAGGATAAGACTACGGTAGCAGGGTACCGCCCAATTGAATTGGCGGATTTGATTTAGCTGATCAGCAAGCTGGTTCAGCCCCCGCCATCGCCATCCCTGGGCTTTATGAAGTCGTGAGCTGAACCAGCTTGCTGATCAGGTTGATTTAAGTCTTTGTGAAATTGACGGGAAGAGCAGAGCACGGGCAGACACTGCACGGCACGGAGGGGACTGTCAGTGGCCATTCTCCGGCCGGTCAGAATGGGCAGGCGGTGCAGCAACGCTTCGCACAACTTGACAGGGGACACATGACAGGCGACAGCAGCAACAGCAGTGAGATCCGGCAGATGGTCCAGCGGCTGATGGCGGACTTTCAAGCCAAGGTCGACGAGAACATGGCGCAGCCGGTCGAACTCACCGAGGAGCAGCGACTCCGCTCAGACCGGCTCATGTGGATCCTGAGGGCCGCATATGCGCACGCGGAGGGCTGCATGCCTTGGCGGGCCAAGCCGCCTACTGGGGCGGACGCTGTGTGGTGCGACCAAGTCTGCTATGCGGTCCGCGACAAGCGCGCACGCCCGGAGCACCCCGACCCGGATATCGAGCAGTTGTTGCTCAACGCCTTCCCGACCTGAAGGGCGTTCGCAAGCTGGCACGCGGTATTGCATTCGCCGGGTCTCCTTACGGGATTAAGGTTCATAGGAATGCCGCGCTCATGAGCAGCAGCACGAAAGCGAGGCCTTGGCACACGCGCAGCAGGCGGGCTTTCGAACTGCAGCCGGCGGCAAACACCGCCCAGCCGTTCCACAGCGAGGCGGCCGAGGTCAGCAGCAGGAGCCCGGCGAGTGCAGCGCGCACGGTCCACGCCACATCTTGCGACGACAGGCCAGCGGCACGATGGAAGGCCTCCTCGATAGTCAAACCCGCGTACGGCGAGTTCGGCATGACTGGGCTCGGCGCCAATGGGTTGCCGGCGATCGAGGTCCCCGCGGTGGGTGTACCGTTGGCGAAGTCACTGCAGTTGCCGGCGGCGCCCGTGAGCTCATAGCCGCCAAAGCGAGAAACGTATTCGGTCAGGGTGGTGCCGTTGCCATCGCGGGGCACTGTCTTCCCGCCGCTGCGCAGGAAGGCAGCCAGGTTGCCGGCGCCGACCAAGTGGGCGGCCGCAATCATCCCCGATCGGGTCATCTCCACGCCGGCGATCGATTGGCCGAGGTAGCGATCCAGCCCGCGTCGCTGGATCGTGGTCCACAGTCGCTGGTGGTAGGCCGTCACGGCCGCCACCTGCGCCTCGGGATGGTCCATGAAGTCACGCAAGCTGGTGATGCCTCCGGCACCCGTCCAGCTGCCGCGCCAGTCGTTCGCGCCGCTGCCGTCGGCGCGGTAGAAGCCGGCATCGATCAGCGCCGCCTCGCCCATCTGGAACAGGCCGACATAGCCGTACCGGTTCTGCGCCTGCGCATTCATCGACGACTCGCGTTGAGCCAAGGCGTTGAGAAAGTCGGCGCAGGTGCCCGCGGCGCTGGCGGCGAGCACGATTGCGAGGGGCCACGCGCCGACAGCACGTCGCAACGCAGGGAGCCGGTTCACTTCCGAACGTCGCGAACGTCCATGTCGGCGTTCGCCGCGCACACGAGGGCCATGTCGAGCGATTCGGGATGCATTGCCAACGTCGTCTGCCCGCTGCCCGGCACCAGTGCCCGGATCTGACGGCCCTCAAAAACATTGGCGCCCCAGTCCCCCGTGGCGGGTTCGAAGGCCACATAGGCGCGCTCGCCGTCGCAGTCGGTTGGGTTACAGACGGCAAGGACGATGATGCGGTGACCAGGTTCCAGGTAGACGCGGTTGGCGCCCGCGCCGCCGCTCAACCGGCGCAGCCAAGGCGCCTCGCCCTTGGTGCCTGCCGCATGGGCGCGGGCGAAGGCGGGCACCTTGAGCGCTGTCAGCGGTCCGCCGGCCCACGGGGCTTCAGCCACGTGGCGCAACATGGCGACCGGTCGCTGGGGCGGACAGGCGCTTTCGGCATCGAGCGATTTGGCGGATGCGGCTTGCAAAGCACACAGCGCCGCGGCGACGAGACACGCGTGAATCTTCATTGAACCTCTCGGGAGTTGGAGCGCGACGGGCCTCAAGTCAGCCTTGAATCCGCCCGTATGGAAGTGCCTCTCTGGCTCAGGGCTTTAGCGGCCACGACCGAGTAAGCGGTCGACGAGGCTGCGGGTGATCTTGACGGCCTCGGGCGTTGCGAAGGCCTCGGGCGGCAGCCCGAGTAACTCCGCCGTTTTCGTCCGAACTGCAGTGGCTAGCTCAGGGCCCATGGCCATCCACTCGACGCTGTTGACGGCCTGTAGTGCATCCCAGTCCGGGCCGCGGAGACTGTGCTCACGGCCGATTGCCTTGGCAATGCGCTGGATCGTCCAGGTGCAGTACCTGTCGCCCTTGAGCATGTGCTGAAACGAGACGATGGCAGCGCGTTGCTGGAATTCAGTGGGGTTGGCTTCGACGTTCAGTTGCACGGCTTCTCTTCAGGTTGGTCGGGTGCGGCCTCACCGCGGGATTCGAGACTTGTCGCATCCGGCCGTCAGCGCTCAAGTGAGT
>DASTGE010000235.1:0-3786 GCA_035719405.1 Burkholderiaceae bacterium | reverse complement strand
ACCATGGCCTCGGAACCCAGCTGTTGCGTGAGCACATTGAACACCTGCGCGACTTCGGGTCGCCCCTGCAAATGCGCCCGCATCGCTTGCAAGACGTGCGGCTCAACGCTTTGCCCGACCAGCATCGCGGCGACCTCCCGGCCGACAAGGAGCGCGACGACGACCAGAAGCAAGCCGATGGCAATCGAGCCGAACGCATCGAAGACAGGATTGCCGGTGACGAGCGACAGGGTGATGAAGCCGAATGCAAGTGTCAGTCCTCCGAGCGCGGCGACATCTTCCCCGACGATCACGACCAACTCGCTGGTGCGCGACCCGCGGAACCAGGACCACAAGCCCTGCCCGCGCCGGTCCTTGTTGACCTCCCTCAGCGCCGCCCACAATGACAGGCTCTCCGCGCACATGCCGAAGCCCAGGATCGCCAGCGCCACCCATGCGTTTTCCATAGGTGCCGGCTCGAGCAGCTTGTGCACGCCCTCATAGATGGAGAACAGGCCCCCCATGCTGAAGAGCATCAGGGCGACGATGAACGACCAGAAATAGATCGCCCGTCCGTGGCCCAGCGGATGGTCCGGCGTGGCCGGCTTGCGCGAGCGATGCAGCCCCCACATCAACAGTCCCTGGTTGCCACAGTCCGCGAACGAGTGGATCGCCTCGGCCAACATCGACGTGGAGCCGGTGTAGATGGCGCCCCCGGTCTTTGCCAATGCAATGGCGAGATTCGCCCCAAGGGCCCACAGGATCGACTTGAAAGAATCGGGTGCAGACATAGGCTGGACACTATCGCCACGAAGCGCACTGCCGCAAGCGGCGTGCCTTGCTCGCTCTCCGGACAATCTTCGCCAGGGCTATGTCTGCACGGCGGCGGGTGCGCAACTGCGAAGCGTCATGCCCCCCGCTTGGCGGCCTGTGTCCTTGCCCAGAGGTGTGCAGACCGCAGCGGGAGCATAAAGCCTCCTCAGGTCTTCGATCTGAGAGGCGAGGTGCGCTCCATCCTCAATTCGCTCCGCATGCCGCTGCAGGGTCAGTCGGGCCATTTCGATCAGCTTCGAATTGAGCGTCCTGGAGGCATGGTCCACCAGCATCTCCACGGTCTTTCGCGGATCGCCCTTCAGGGTGTGCACCATGCAGTCCTCGGCAATCCGGATGATGCGTGAATGACTCTGCCTGACGATTTCCGATAAGGCGGGGCAGCGTTGACCGGCGCTGGCGAGCAGTTCGACCAGCGCCTTTGAAAGGCAGAACCGCATCGCGATCTGCTCGACCCACTGCTCGGCGTCCTCGAGCTTGAGTTCCGAGGCCACCAGCGACGATACGAGCGCCACCATGTTGCACCCGGCCTCGACGTCGAAGCTTTCATCTGGAATTTCTGCCGCTATGGCTCGCACTTGCTCGAGTGCGGCGCCTGGCTGCCTGTTCAGCAGACAAGACAGCGCCTCGACCGCACGAACAAATCGCACCAGGCGGCGACTGCCGGATGCCTTCTGCAATGCATGACGAAGGTTGTCGACGCAGCGCTGCAGTCCCTTGGAGTCGCGTTGGTCGAAACGGGCGAATCCGAGCAGCACGAGCGATTGGTAGTCGAACATCTTTGAGGAAATGCCGAGGGTTGCTGCCCGCTCCAGCGCTTTGGCTGCCTCATCGTGCCGGCCCAGGAAGGAGGCGAGCATGCCCTGCTTTTGCAGGCGCGTGATGGATCCCGGCGTAAGATCGCTTGCCTGCCGGTAGGTGTCGAGCGCTTCTTGAAGATTGCCCTGTTCCACATGCAGACGGCCCATCACATCGTAGGCGTCGACATAAGTGGGCTCCTCGACGATGAGGCTTTCGAGAGTGCGCTTAGCCAGCGTGGGCTGGTCACGTTCGATCTGGGCGCGCGCGATTCCGAGCCTGGCCCATGGCAATGCCTGTGAAGCGATGACTGCTTCGCACAGCTCCTGGGCCTCGTTGTGGCGGTTCAGCCTCAGCAGAAGCTCGGCGCCCACTCGCGCGGCATACAGCCAATGGCGGCCTCGCGCATGAAAGCGCCGAAGGCAAAAGTCAGCCGCGCGCTCGAACTCGTCGTTCTCGAGCGCCTGAAAGATCTCGCGCAGAGACAGTTTGCGTTCCCGTGCCTGCTTCAACCGCTCTGCAAGGCTTGCGCCGGTGTATGGCTTGAGCAGGTAGCCGTCGAGCGCGGACTCGGCCGCCTCGGCCACCTTGTCATAGCTTGCCTCGCCGGTGATCATGACGAACACGGTCGAAAACGGCAGCAGCTGGGCGCGCCGCACGTCGTCGAGAAGATCCTGGCCTGAATAGGATTCGCCGGGGAAGTGCTGTTCGCACAGGACGATGTCGAAGTGCCGTCCTTCGATGTGTCGGCGTGCGTCCTGGGCCCGGTTGCACTGCATGACCGCTTGCAGGCCCAGGTCCCGCAACTGGGCCACGATGATGCTGCGCGATGTCATGTTCCCGTCGACCACCAGGGCCTGGCAAGCGATGAAGCTGCGGTCGAATGCGTGCATCGTTAAACAACGGGGTTGCCGCGATGGAAGAGGGTCGGGCGGCAATGCATCCCGAGGGCGCTATATTGCCGATTGTTATCGGCGCTTTATCGCCCCGGGTTTAGGGCACGGCTGCGCTACTTGAAGATGTCCTTGACCCGGTCTGTCCAGCTCTTGGCACTTGGAGAATGGCGTTCGCCGCCCTTGCGGAACGACTCATCGAGTTCGCGCAGCAGTTTGCGTTGATGCTCAGTGAGCTTCACTGGCGTCTCCACTGCGACATGGCAGTAAAGGTCGCCCGGATAGCTGGAGCGCAAGCCCTTGATGCCCTTGCCGCGCAGGCGGAACGTCTTGCCGTGCTGAGTGCCTTCCGGAAGATCGATCTCAGCCTTGCCGCCCAGCGTCGGCACTTCGATCGTGCCGCCCAGCGCCGCCGTGGTCACGCCCACCGGTACCGTGCAGTGCAGATCGTCGCTGTCACGCTCGAAGATGTCGTGCTGCTTGATCCGGATCTCGATGTACAAATCCCCCGGAGGGCCGCCATTCGTGCCGGGCTCGCCATTTCCGGCCGAGCGGATGCGCATTCCCTCGTTGATGCCGGCGGGGATCTTGACTTCGAGCGTCTTGGTCCGCTTGATCCGGCCTTGGCCGGAGCAGGCGGTGCAGGGATCGGGAATGATGCGGCCGCTGCCATGGCAGTGCGGGCATGTCTGCTGGATGCTGAAGAAGCCCTGCCGCAAGTGGACCGTGCCGCTTCCCTGACAGCTGGGGCATGTCTTCGGGCTCGTCCCCGGCTTGGCGCCGGTGCCATGGCAGGTTTCGCAGGTGTCCCAGCTCGGGATGCGGATCTGCGTGTCCTTGCCGTGGGCGGCCTCTTCCAGCGTGATTTCCATCGCGTAAGAAAGGTCGGATCCGCGATAGATCTGCTGGCCGCGTCGGCCTGCGGCGGCGGCGCCGCCGAAGATGTCGCCGAAGATGTCGCCGAACGCCTCCGCAAAGCCGCCGAAACCCTCCGCACCGCCCCGGAACCCGCCTGCCCCCGAATTCGGGTCGACCCCGGCGTGGCCGAACTGATCGTATGCGGCCCGCTTCTGCGGGTCTGACAGCATCTCGTAGGCTTCCTTGGCCTCCTTGAATTTCTCTTCGGCCGCCTTTGCGGCGTCACCCTGATTGCGGTCAGGGTGATACTTCATCGCGAGCTTGCGATAAGCCTTCTTGATGTCGTCGTCGCTTGAGTTCTTCGCGACGCCGAGGATGTCGTAGTAGTCACGCTTCGCCATGAGTCAGCCTTTTAGACGCAAAAGCC
>DASTGE010000234.1:0-9796 GCA_035719405.1 Burkholderiaceae bacterium | reverse complement strand
GTACAACGCGCGCCTTGCCGATCTGCCGCAAGCGGACGATGCGCTGCTGGGCATGAGTGCGGACGTGCTGGCGTACCTCGACGACTGGGTCGACGCGATCGCCGACAGCGACGATCGCGGCCACCAGCCGCGCGCCGTTTGCCTGGTGGCTGAGGCAATGCGTCTCGAAGGACGGCGGCTGCCGCTGACGTTGCCGGGCCTGATGCCTTCTCAGCAGGACGCGGATCGGACGGAGCAGCCGCCGGAAACCGAGGCGCCGCAAGCTGTTGCCCTGGCCTCGCAGGCGGATTTGCCCGCTGCGCCGGATGTGCTGACCGTGGCCCCGTCCTTCCATGCCGATCTGACGTCTTGGGAGCAACCGGCTCCGGAAGCCCCTGCCGAGGGTTGGGAAACGTCGCCCACGATATCGATGCGGCCCGACGAGGCCGGCGAGTCATTCGCGCCGCTCGTGCTCGACCTTCCGGACGAGGAGGAGAAATGGGCGCCCTTGCCTGTCGGTCAGGAGTTTGTCAACGAAGTACCCGAGGGCGAAGTACTTCTGCACGAATTTGTCGAGGCCGAGCCAGTGCTGGAGGCCGAGCCAGTGCTGGAGGCCGAGCCAGTGCTGGAGGCCGAGCCGGTGCTAGAAGCCGAGCCGGTGCTGGAAGCCGAGCCAGTGCTGGAAGCCGAGCCAGTGCTAGAAGCCGAGTCAGTGCTGGAGGCCGAGCCGGTGCTGGAGGCCGAGCCAGAACCCGAGGTCTTGCCGGACGCGCCACAGTTCTCCCTGGAGGGCGAGGCCGAGAAGTTCAAGGTAGTGGGACCGCTTCGAATCAGCATCCCTCTTTTCAACATTTACCTCAACGAGGCCGACGAGCTTTCCCGCCGCCTCGGTACCGAACTGGCAGAGTGGGCGCAGGACCTGCACCGGCCGGTGGGCGAGACGGCGATTGCGATGGCGCATTCGCTCGCAGGCAACTCCGCCACCGTCGGTTACGCCGGCCTCTCGCATTTGGCCCGTACTCTGGAGCACGCGTTGACGCGTTCAGACGCGATCGGCGACGGCGATGCCCGGGAGGCGCAGTTGTTCCTCGATACTGCCGAGGAGATCCGTCGCTTGCTCCATCAGTTCGCCGCCGGCTTCCTGACGGAAGTCCCGCCTGAGCTGTTTGAGCGTCTTGCATCGCATGAGCTGATGTCTGTCCGGCGCTTGCGAGAAGCGGGTGCCGATCCGCAACCCCACGACGACATTGCGGCCAGCGACATTGAAGCGGCCGGATTTATCGACGACAAGACCGCTGCGCGGAACGAGGTTGATTCAGCGCGGCAACCCGAACCGGCTGAAGAGGAGATGCTGGTTGAAGAGGCGCCGTCTTCCAAAGAAGCGCGTGTGTCGCTCAATGCCGAGGCCAACGAAATCGACGAGGCCGAGGCTCGTAATGAGCTTGCGGCAGACCTCATCGTTACACACGCAGAGATCACCGTCTCTGAACAAGAGCAAGAGCCACCGCTCCAGCCTGCCGCAGCCGCTGAGGAAACAGTAACGGTCCAGCCGCTCGCGCAACCGCCTCTTGCCGGGGAAGCGTCGAAACTGATCGAGCTGGGTCAGGCCGAGCTGAAGATGCTCAGTTCGCTGCCGCAGATCGACGGCGTGACCACGAGCGTCAGCGCCGATGCGCTGGACAGCGAGGACGACATCGACGCGGTCGACGCGATCGACGAAGAGTTGTTCCCGATCTTTGAGGAAGAGGGCCAGGAGTTGCTGCCGCAGCTCGCCAGCCGGATGCGGGACTGGGCCAGCCGGCCTTCGGACGCCAGCGCCGCCGCTGGCTGCATGCGCACGCTCCATACCTTGAAGGGCGGAGCCCGACTGGCCGGCGCCATGCGCTTGGGGGAGATGGCGCACCGGCTCGAAGCTGCGATCGAACACCTGTTGCAGCGCGGGCCCGCCAGTGACGCAGACATCCACGCGCTTGAAGAACGTGTCGACGCGCTGCAGATGCGTTTTGAGGCGCTACGTTCCGGCGGAATCCGCAGCTATGCAGACGCGAGCGCTGTAGCCGAGACGACCCTGCGCGACGAGCCTGCGAAGCAGCCTGATCCGGACGCGGTGGGCGTGTCTGCGGCAGCCACGTGGCTGTCAACGCCGTCCGCTCCCATCACAGACACGCCTGCCGGGTCCTCAGTCACCGCCGAAGAGATCCCTGTCTCCCGACTTGGCGATGATGCATCGGGACCTCATGCAGAGGCACCTGCCGGCCCGTCGCCCGTGGACTGGTCCCGCTTTGCCCGCCTGCACCCAGAGCAGACCGCGGGACCGGCGAGCAAGGGCGCTCCGTCGTCAGCGGCGGCGCAATCCCAGTCGCAAGCCGCGGTCCGCGTGCGTGCGCAGCTGCTGGACCGCCTTGTCGGCCACGCCGGCGAGGTCTCCATCACACGTTCACGGCTCGAGTCCGACGTCACCCAGATCAAGACCTCCCTGGCAGACCTGACGGAAAACCTGGAGCGCCTGCGTCGTCAGCTGCGAGACATCGAGCTGCAGGCCGAGACCCAGATTACCTCCCGGATGGAGCAGGCCAAGGCCCAGGCGCAGGCGTTCGATTCTCTGGAGTTCGACCGCTTCACGCGCTTCCAGGAGCTGACGCGGATGATGGCCGAGTCGGTCAACGACGTGGCCACGGTGCAGCGAACCCTGCAGCGCACGCTGGAGTCGGCCGAGGACGAACTGGCAGCGCAGGCGCGGCTCACACGCGATCTGCAGGACGACCTCCTGCGCACGCGGATGGTGGAGTTCGAAGGCCTGTCGGAGCGGCTTTACCGGGTTGTCCGTCAGGCAGCCAAGGAGACCGGCAAGCAGGTGCGGATGGACATGGTGGGCGGCTCGATCGAAGTCGACCGCGGCGTGCTCGAACGCATGACGGGTGCATTCGAGCACCTGCTGCGCAACTGCGTGACGCACGGCATCGAGACTCCGGACGCCCGTGTCGCTGCGGGCAAGAATCAGTTTGGCCAGATCACCGTGGTTCTCACGCAGGAGGGCAACGAGGTCAGCGTGGAATTCCGCGACGATGGTGCCGGGCTCAACCTGCCACGCATCCGTGCACGCGGTGAGCAGATGGGGCTTATCGCCGCGGGACACGAGCCGACCGACGCGGAACTCGCGAACCTGATCTTCACGCCAGGCTTCTCCACCGCGGAGTCGGTGACGGAACTGGCGGGCCGGGGCGTCGGCATGGATGTGGTCAGGGCCGAGGTCAGCGCGATGGGTGGTCGCATCGAGACGGCCACAACGGCAGGCCAGGGGACGAGTTTCCGTCTTGTACTGCCATTGACGACGGCTGTGACGCAGGTCGTCATGGTGCGCTGTGGCGCGACGACAATCGCCGTTCCTTCCACACTGATCGAGATCGTGCGGCGTACGAAAGCGGACGAGATCGAACAGGCCTACACAAGCGGGCAATACGTTCTCGGCGACCGCGCGTTGCCGTTCTTCTGGCTCGGAGCGCTGCTCCAGGTCAGCCCGAGGGGCACCGAGGGTGGCCGCACGTTGCCGGTGATCATCGTTCGCAGTGCGCAGCAACGCATTGCATTGCACGTGGACGAGGTGCTTGGCAACCAGGAAGTCGTGGTGAAGAACCTGGGCCACCAGATGTCACGCCTACCTGGCCTCGCCGGTATGACGCTTCTGGCGTCCGGTGCGGTCGCGTTGATCTACAACCCTGTCGCGCTGGCCACGCTCTACGGCGAGGCGGCCTTGGGAAGCATGCGCGAGTCCCTGCTCAAGCCGCAGCAGGCGATCTCCGTGGCGCAGGAGGCGCCTGCCCAGCCCGCCGCTCCGCTCGTGCTCGTGGTCGACGATTCGCTGACCGTTCGCCGCGTCACGCAACGCCTGCTTGTACGCGAGGGCTATCGGGTGATGCTTGCCAAGGACGGGCTCGAAGGCCTGGAGCGGCTGGCCGAGGAGCGGCCCGCGGTGGTGCTGTCGGACATCGAGATGCCGCGCATGGACGGCTTTGACCTGGTGCGCAACATGCGCGGCGACGAACGTTGGCGAGGACTGCCGGTGATCATGATCACTTCCCGAATCGCACAGAAGCACCGCGACTACGCGGCCGAGCTTGGGGTGGACCACTATCTCGGCAAGCCGTACTCCGAGGAAGACCTGCTCGCGCTCGTGAGCCGCTACGCTCACGCGGCGCTGTCCGCCTGAGGCCCTCGCAAGCCTGCTTGAACGCACTGCCATCGATCCATGTCTGAACTCGTCGACCACCTGGCGCACCTCACCGGCTTCCGTGACCGCGACGTGCTCGACGTGACGCTGGTCGCGGCCTTTCGCGACCTGCTCAACCCGCGCGCGGTAACGATCTATCGGATCGTGGCCGATTCGGGCAGCGAACGTTGGTTGACGCGCGCACGGCTTGCCCAGGGTGATGTGGCCGCTACGGCCGATCCGGCCTGGATCGACCTGGATCTGCTGCCTCCTCTGGACGCTTACCCCTTCCGGCGTGATTGCCTGCGCTCTCACGAGGTCGTCGTGGTGGAAGAGGATCCTTGCCTGAACCTCTTCCCGGTCTCTACCGACCGCGAAGTGGTCGGCGTGCTGGAGATAGAGACGGATCAGCCGATGTCACCGGCCGATCAGCGCATGGTCGTCAGCATCCTTCGCATCTACCGCAACTTCGAGGGACTGCTCGACTACTCGGAGCGCGACACCCTCACCGGCCTGCTGAACCGCAAGACCTTCGACGAGACCTTCATGAAGACGGCGCTCGCCATGCCGCCACCGGCAAATGCGGCCCCGGGCAGACGGGCTTCGGGGACGGGCGGCGGGCATTGGCTGGGGGTGATCGACATCGACCACTTCAAGCAGGTCAACGACAACTTCGGCCATCTCATCGGCGACGAGGTGCTGCTGCTGCTGTCGCGCCTGATGCGCTCGACCTTCCGGTTCCACGACCGCCTCTATCGTTTCGGCGGCGAGGAGTTCGTGGTGCTGGTCCGATGCAACAACGATGATGACGCGATGCATGCATTCGAGCGGCTGCGTGCCAATACCGAGCGCTATGCGTTCCCGCAGGTGGGGCGGATCACGGTGAGCGTCGGGTTCACCGAGGTCAAGCCGACGGATACGCCAAGTACGGCTTTCGAACGCGCGGACAAGGCCGTCTACTACGCGAAGACGCACGGCCGCAACCGGGTATGCAATCACGCAGACTTGGTGATCCGCGGCGAGATCGAAGACGGCACCAAGGTGGGCGACATCGAACTCTTCTGATCGGAACAGACCCAGGCTCCAGGGCTTGGGTTGCTGCAGGCGCGGGGCCGCCTTGCATTGCCGTCGACCGTCGTCGGCGCGCGTTGGTTATTGCGTCCTGCTTGTCCGTCGTAGCGGCCAAGCCCCGTTTCCGGCTTGGGAGCGAGAGGGGGCCTAAGATCGCCCCCTGACGCGGGGTCGAGACAGTGGCCCTGCCCGCGACCCATCATGAAAGCAACGATACGGACAGGGGGAGAGCTGCTCGTGGCCGCGCTGATGTCGGCTTGCGCGACAGCGCCCCCGCAGCTCGAGCCCATCATGCCCGCACCGCGCCATTGGAATGCGCCGCTGCCGCATGGCGGCGATGCGGAGGCGGTGCGCGAGTGGTGGTCGCACTTCGACGACCCGCTGCTGCCTGAGCTCGTCCAGGCGGCGGAAGCGAGCAGTCCGACGCTGGCTGAGGCGGTGGCTCGCATCCGTCAGGCGCGTGCGGCCCTTGTAGAGACGCGAGCCGCTGGCTTGCCGGTTGTGAACGGCAGCGCGAGTGCGCAACGTTCGAAGTCATTGCAGCTTGGCAACCAGACGACCGGCGCCGTTGGTGTCGACGCGAGTTGGGAAACAGACCTTTTCGGCGCGGTCCGCCATTCGACTGCCGCGGCTGCGGCGCGCGCTGAGGCCAGCAGTCTGCAGTGGCATGATGCGCGCGTCAGCCTCGCCGCCGAAGTCGGGCAGTCTTATGCCGGTCTTCGCGCGTGCGAAGCCCTGGCAGCGGTGTACGAGCAGGAGGCACAGTCCCAAGGCAGGACCGCGGAGCTGACACGCGAGAGGGTTCGCGTGGGTTTCGAGGCACCTGCCAGTGGTTCGCTGGCTGATGCGGGCGCCGCTGATTCTGCGAGCCGCTGGTCCGCGCAACGGGGCGAGTGCGCCGTGGCTCTGCAGGGCCTGGTCATGCTCACCGGAGTGTCAACCGATGCACTGGCCAACCTCCTGCAATCGCGCACGGCGCAACTTCCGCAACCCTCCCAGCTCCGGGTCGATGAGGTGCCGGCGCAGGTGCTCACACAGCGTCCGGATATCGCGGCCGCGCAGCGCATGCTCACCGCGGCGGCTTCCGAGATCAGCGCGGCCGAAGCCCAACGCCTTCCGGTGTTCGGCCTCGCAGGCAGCGTGGCGCTTGCAGCGGCACGCGCCGGGGGCTTTGCCATCGACACACTGACCTGGTCACTTGGCGCGACCGTCGCCGTCCCGTTGGTTGATGGCGGCCGGCGTGCTGCGGCGGTCGATGCCGCACGCGGCCGCTATGACGAGGCGCGCGCCCGCTTCGAGCAGACTGCGCGTGCGGCAGTGAGGGAAGTCGAGGAGGCCCTGATCCGCCTCGACTCCGCACGCAACCGTGAGGCCGATGCCGAGCGCGCTGCGCGCGGGTACCGCGAGTACTTTGCCGCTGCCGAGAGCCGCTGGCAAGTGGGCTCCGGCAACCTGCTGGACATGGAGGAGGCGCGGCGCCTGGCCCTCGCGGCGGAGGCAGGCCTGATCGGTGTGCAGCGCGAGCGCGTGAGCGCGTGGATCTCGCTGTACAAGGCTGTGGGCGGGGGCTGGGAAATGGGTCTCGCCGGCCCCGCATCGACGAGGTGACACGATGAAACCACGCTCTCTCCGCGCCATCCTGGGACCCGCGTCTGCACTGATGTCCGCGCTGGCACTCATGCTGGTCGGCTGTGGTGGCAAGGCCGATGCGCAGGCGCCCGGCAAGGCGGCGGCGCAGAAGCCGGCGCTTACCGTGACGACGACGACCCCGCAGATCGCCAACTGGCCCCGGACGCTCACCGCCACAGGCAATATCGCGGCATGGCAGGAGGCCTCCGTCGGGTCCGAAATCGGGGGGCTGCGTCTGGCTGAGGTCCTGGTGAACGTGGGGGATCGGGTCAGTCGGGGGCAGTTGCTGGCGCGCCTTCAGAGTGAGACGGTGCAGGCCGAGATTGCGCAGACACGCGCCAATCTCGCGGAGGCCCAGGCGGCGGGGGCCGAGGCGCACGCCAATGCCGAGCGCGCGCGCCAGTTGCAGACGACGGGCGCGATCAGTGCGCAGCAGATCAGCCAGTACTTCACGGCCGAACAGACCGCCCACGCCCGCGCCCAGGCCCTGCGTGCGCGTCTTCAAGCCGACGAGCTGCGGCTGTCGCAAACTCAAATCAAGGCCCCTGACGATGGCGTGATTTCGGCTCGGATTGCCGCCGTCGGCGCCGTAGTGCAGCCAGGAGGGCAGGAGCTGTTCCGGCTGATCCGTCAGCAGCGCCTCGAATGGCGCGCAGAGGTGGCTGCTCCGGATCTCGGTCGCCTCAAGCCCGGCATGAAGGCACAAGTGACGGCCCCATCGGGAGCGAAGGTGCCGGGCACGGTGCGCATGGTCGCCCCGACCGTCGACCCGCAGACCCGCAATGGACTCGTTTATGTCGACCTGAAGGCTTCGGCTGACGCCAAGGCCGGGATGTTCGCACGCGGCGAGTTCGAGCTTGGCAGCGCGGGCGCCATGACCCTGCCGCAATCGGCCGTGCTCACGCGCGAGGGGTTTGCCTATGTCTTCCGCGTCACGCCCGACAACAAGGTGCAGCAGGTCAAGGTATCGCTCGGGCGGCGCCTGGGTGAACGCATCGAGATCACATCGGGCATCGAGCCGGAGACGCGCGTCGTCGCCATCGGCGCTGGCTTCCTGAGCGATGGCGACACCGTGCGTGTGGTCGAGCAGACCGTGCCTACTCCGTAAGCGTATCGAAGGAGCTTGCGATGAGAGTGAACGTGTCGGCCTGGTCGATCCGCAACCCGATCCCCTCCGTGTTGCTGTTCATCATGCTCACGCTGATGGGCCTGCTCGGCTTTCAGCGGATGAAGATCCAGAACTTCCCGGACATCGACCTGCCGACCGTGGTGGTGACCGCCTCCCTGCCGGGCGCAGCACCGTCGCAGCTGGAGACCGACGTCGCCCGCAAGATCGAGAATTCGGTGGCGACAGTGCAGGGCCTGAAGCACCTCTATACCCGGGTGCAGGACGGCGTGGTCACCGTTACCGCAGAGTTCCGGCTGGAAAAGCCGACGCAGGAGGCCGTGGACGAGGTGCGTTCGGCAGTGTCGCGGATCCGTGCCGACCTGCCCGGCGACTTGCGCGATCCCGTGATCAACAAGGTTGACCTTTCGGGGATGCCCATCCTCACGTACACCGTCGCATCGAGGCGCATGGACGACGAGGCCCTGAGCTGGTTCGTCGACAACACCATCAGCAAGACCCTGCTCGGTGTCAAGGGAGTGGGTGCGGTCGCGCGGGTCGGCGGAGTCTCGCGGGAAGTGCTGGTCGAACTCGATCCCGCGCGGCTGATGGCGCTCAACGCCACGGCGGCGGAGATCTCGCGCCAGCTTCGCCGCACGCAGCAGGAAGCGCCCGGGGGCAGGGCCGATGTCGGCGGCGCGGAACAGTCTGTGCGGACGGTAGGTACCGTGCAGTCAGCCGCCGAATTGGCACGCATGCAGATCCCGCTCAACGATGGCCGGCTCATCCGGCTCGACCAGGTTGCCCACGTGCAGGACACCGTCGCCGAACGGCGCTCGGTGGCGCTGCTCGATGGCAAGCCGGTGGTGGGCTTCGAGATCACGCGCAGCCGCGGCGCGGGCGAGGTCGATGTGGACGCCGGTGTGCGCCAGGCGCTCGACAAGCTGAAGCGCGAGCATCCCGACATCGCCATCACCGAGGCCTTCAACTTCGTCGATCCCGTGGTCGAGAACTACGAAGGCTCGATGAAGCTGATGTACGAGGGAGCCCTCCTGGCCGTGGTCGTGGTGTGGTTTTTCCTGCGCGAATGGCGGGCGACACTGGTGTCGGCCACCGCGTTGCCGCTGTCGATCATCCCGGCCTTTGCGGGCATGTACTGGTTGGGCTTCACGATCAATGTCGTCACGCTGCTCAGCCTCTCGCTGGTCGTCGGCATTCTTGTCGACGACGCGATCGTCGAGATCGAGAACATCGTGCGCCACCTGCGCATGGGCAAGACGCCCTACCAGGCGGCAATGGAGGCCGCCGACGAGATCGGTCTCGCGGTGATCGCCACCACGTTCGCGCTGATCGCGGTCTTCCTGCCCACGGCCTTCATGAGCGGCGTTCCCGGCAAGTTCTTCGTTCAGTTCGGCTGGACAGCATCGTTGGCCGTGTTCGCTTCACTGGTCGTCGCGCGCATGTTGACGCCGATGATGGCAGCGTACCTGCTGAAGCCTTCGCCCATTCATGCTGAGGGGCGGGTCATGGGAACCTACATGCGCTGGGTGCGGGCATGCCTCAAGCATCGCGTTGCCACCATCTTCGGCGCCGCACTCTTCTTCGTGGCTTCGTTCGCCCTGGTGCCGCTGCTGCCCACGGGCTTCCTCCCGCCGGACGACCTCTCGCAGACGCAGGTATACCTCTCCTTGCCGCCCGGAGCCACGTTCCAGCAGACCTACGCCACCGCCGAGCGCGCCCGCGAGATCGTGCAGCGAAACCGGCATGTGAAGCTGGTGTACACCGCTGTCGGAGGCGGCATGGCA
>DASTGE010000233.1:0-4361 GCA_035719405.1 Burkholderiaceae bacterium | reverse complement strand
GATCCGGTCGAATACGCCGCTGTCCGCAAAATGCGTCTTCTGCGCATGCGCCCAGCCACCGAACACCTCGTCGATGGTGAAGAGCTGAATCTTTGGAAACTGCGCCACATAGCGTGAGGCAGCCTGGGTGTCGACGGGACGGTAATAGTGCTTGCCCGCCAACGCCTGCGCTTCCGGGGAATACAGGTACTCCAGATACGCTTGCGCCGCCGCCCGCGTGCCGTGCTTGTCGACCACCTTGTCGACCAGCGCGACCGGCGGCTCCGCGAGAATGCTGACCGAGGGAGCGACGATCTCGAAACGATCCGGCCCGACTTCCTTCAATGCCAGCAGGGCCTCGTTCTCCCACGCCAGCAGCACGTCGCCGATACCGCGCTCCACAAACGTCGTGGTGGCGCCGCGTGCGCCTGAATCAAGCACCGGAACGTTGGCATACAGGCGCGACACGAACTCTTGCGCTCCGCTATCGGAGCCCAGCTTCTTCTTCGCGTAGCCCCATGCCGCGAGGTAGTTCCAGCGCGCGCCGCCTGATGTCTTTGGATTGGGTGTCACCACCTGCACGCCGGGCTTGACCAGATCGTTCCAATCGCGAATGTGCTTTGGGTTCCCCTTGCGCACGAGGAACACAATGGTCGAGGTGTACGGCGCGCTGCGATGGGGAAGCCGCTTTTGCCAGTCGGGTGGAAGCAGCTTCGAGCGCGCGGCGATCTCATCGATGTCGTAGGCCACCGCGAGCGTGACGACATCGGCCTCCAATCCCTCGATGACCGATCGTGCCTGCTTTCCCGAGCCGCCGTGCGATGCCCTGATGCTGACCGTGTCTCCCGTTCTGGCCTTCCAGTACTTGGCGAAGGACGCGTTGACGTCCTGGTACAGCTCGCGCGTGGGGTCGTACGACACGTTGAGCAAGGTGATGTCCTTGGCGAGGGCTGCAATGGAAGCGGCGGCCAGGACCACGCTGACGAGCAGGCGGGCGGGGTTCATGATGATCAGTCCGGTGAATTCAGTCGGAGCGATCCTAGGAACACCCGCCCGCACCGGGAACGAATGATTGTTCACATGCTCATGCGTCGAACGAGGAAGCGCCTCGATACGCAGCGGAAGATCGCTCTCTCAGCGAAGTTCACGCAGCCCGCGCAGCAGTTCGCGCAGATCCTCGTCTTCAAGCTCGTGCTCGGGCGGCGGCAACTCATCGGCCTCGGCGGCCCGGAGGATCCGCTCCAGCGTCTCGGCCTGGGGTGTGAGCACGCCGAGGAATCGCAGTTGGTCGCCGGCGGCCATCAGCAGCGTCGGAAAGTTCTCGACGTCGATCGCGTGCACCAGATCGGCCTGGTCCTCGATATCGACGAACAGGAAGCGATGCCGCGGATGCCGCTCGGCAGCAGCCTGAAAGGTGGTGCGGTAGCTGCCGCACAACTGGCACCAGCCTGCACAGAAGCAGGCGACGAGAAGCGGGGCGTTGGACGTCATCGCTCGCAATGATCCACGATATGGCAGTCGTCGGCTGGCGCGATCCGACGTTCCGAAAATGTCACGGAAGGTGCCATGGACCGATGACCCGCGTCAAGAAAGTGGGAAGGCAGTGTGCTCGTGCATTGACGCTCGCAGGCACCCCGCCCATCATCGTCTCGACCTCAAAGAAACTTTGGCATGAAGCAGCTGATCGTGATTCGCCATGGCGAGACCGACTGGAACCGCGAGTTGCGCTTCCAGGGGCAGGTGGACGTACCCATCAACGCCACCGGACGCGTGCAGGCCGCCCGACTGGCCGAAGCGCTGACTGATGAGCATGTGGACGCGCTGGTGTGCAGCGACCTGCTGCGAACGCGCCAGACGGCCGAGCCCGTGGCAGCCCGCCTGAAACTGGACTTGCAGCCCGACCCCGGGTGGCGCGAACAGTCCTTCGGAGAGCTGGAGGGCTTGCGCGTGGCCGACGTCGAGCGCGACCGGCCCGAGATCTGGGCGCAATGGTCGCGCCATGAGGAGGATCACGCGGTACCCGGCGGCGAAAGCGCGCGGCACTTCCACGGGCGCGTGATGATTGCGCTGCAGCGTCTTGCACAGACGCCCCACCGGCGCGTGCTCGTCGTGACCCATGGCGGAGTGCTCGACATGCTATGGCGCACCGCCCGGGATCTGCCCCTCGCAGGCCCACGGCGCTGCTCCATTCCGAATTGCGGCATCAACCGCTTCCACCTCGAGGGGGAGCGTTTGTCCATCATGCATTGGGCGGACGACGGCCACCTTTGCGGCCTGCCCGAGCAGCCGTCTACGGTGCCGCACGGCATCCGCCTGGCCAGTGCCTGAGCGTCGGCTGTCGGACGAATCTGCAGTCTGACCGGGAAGGTCGGGAGCCCGACAAGCGTCTGCCTCCTTCACGGGCGCCGCTGTGCCGCAAACATCTCCGACAAATGCCGCACCCGCTCGCGCGTCTGCAGCAGAAGCAGCATCACCTCGCGACACTGGCGGCGCAATGGATTCGGCTGCTGCGCGCAGGTGCTCTCCGGCAATGAGGCAACTGCCTCATCGAGCGCGCGCTTCACTCGGCAAAGGTCAGCATGGTCTGGCATATGGCTTCTCCCCGAAGCGGGGCCCCGATGGTGCCCAATGCCGTGCCGCTGGAGAGTCGGCGGCACGCGCGGGGTGGCGTAGGACAGAGTCGACAGCGCGCACGAAAGCCAACCGCGCGACCCGGCGACCGAGCTCTCTAGAACGGGATGTCGTCGTCCATGTCGTCGAAGCCGGTGCTGGACTTCTGCTGAACCGCAGGACGCTGTGCGGGGGCAGGAGCGCGCGGGGCGGCGGCAGGACGCTGCGCCGGACGTGCGGCGCCTTCGTCCTGATAGCCGCTGCCGCTGTCATCACTGCCACCGCCCATGCCGCCACCATCGCGGCTGCCCAACAGCTGCATGGCTTCGGCCACGATCTCCGTGGTGTAGCGATCGTTGCCTTCCTTGTCCTGCCACTTGCGCGTCTTCAACCGGCCCTCGATGTAGACCGGGCGGCCCTTGCGGAGGTATTCGCCGGCAATCTCCGCCTGGCGGTCGTACAGCACGACCGAATGCCACTCCGTCTCTTCCATGCGCTCGCCCGATTCCTTGTTCTTCCAGTTGCGGGTCGTTGCAATGCGCAAGGTGCACACGGCCGCGCCGCTGGGCGTGTAGCGCACCTCGGGGTCGCGCCCCAGGTTGCCGATGAGGATGACTTTGTTGACCGAGGCCATGAACGTGCTCTATGGAAGGGAAAGGGGCGGGAGATGGGGAATGAATGGCGCATTATGCGACCCGCCGCCGCGCACCCCCGAGCCTGCCGCGGGCGCCCCCCCGTGTTCTCAGGGCTCTCCGTCCCAGTAGTCGAGATCGCTGTCGGTCCGGTGCATGGCGCGCAACCCACCTTCACCACGAACGACCACGCCGTACTTGCCCGAGTCCGGATACTCGCAGACCTCCACCGTGCTGATCGACAGGTACGCCAACATTGCGTCCGACGTGTTGATGATCTGTCGATGCTCGCGGCCAGCCGCGCACTTGCGCTCTCGTAGAGGGGGTCACGGCGATCGCAGGCGCGCTCGAGCCGCTGTCGCAGCTCTCGCGCCCTGGGGGTCATCTCGGTGGTCATCAGGCAGGCTCCTCGTCCGTTTCGCCAACTCAAGGGGTCGGCACGCGGGAACGCAATGCACACCCGTTAGGATCATGCCTTCGCGCCCATCCCTCCATCACCGTGCCCGCCCTCACCGACCCGCTTGTGATTCTTCAGGAGGTGTTCGGCTACGCAGCGTTCCGAGGGCAGCAGCAGGCGATCGTCGATCACGTCACTGGAGGCGGTGACGCACTGGTTCTGATGCCGACGGGTGGAGGCAAGAGCCTTTGCTATCAGGTGCCTGCCATCGCGCGGCATCGTGAGGGCCGCGGCCTCACAATCGTCGTGAGCCCGCTCATCGCGCTGATGCACGATCAGGTCGGCGCGCTCGAGGAAGCGGGCGTGCACGCGGCCTTCCTCAATTCCTCGCTCACTGGCGAGGAAGCGTCGTACGTCAAGCGGGAGATGATGAGCGGCCGTCTCGTGCTGCTGTATGCCGCGCCGGAACGTGTCACCAGCCCCGGCTTCCTGGCCATGCTCGACTCGCTGCACGAGCGCGGCCGGCTCAGCCTGTTTGCGATTGACGAGGCGCATTGCGTGAGCCAGTGGGGACACGACTTCCGCGAGGAATACCTCGGGTTGAATGTGCTGCACGAGCGCTTTCCGACGGTGCCGCGCATCGCACTCACCGCGACCGCTGACCACCATACGCGGGCCGACATCGTCGAACGTCTGCAATTGCAAAGCGGGCGCCGCTTCATCAGCAGCTTCGACCGCCCGAA
>DASTGE010000232.1:0-3728 GCA_035719405.1 Burkholderiaceae bacterium | reverse complement strand
GACCGATCCCGCATCCGACGCTGATGAAATCATGTTTGAAGACCGTATCGACGCTGGCCGCCAGCTGGCCCGCGCACTTCTGGAGTGCCGGCTGAAGAATCCTGTGGTGATCGCGATTCCGCGTGGTGGCGTGCCGGTGGCCGCGGAGGTGGCGCGTGCGCTCAACGCGCCACTGGACATGGTCCTGGTTCGCAAGATCGGGGCGCCCTCGCAGCCCGAACTGGCCATCGCCGCCGTTGCCGACGGCGCATCGCCGATCCTGGAGATCGACACTTCAAGCCTGGAGTACAGCGGGTCGACGATGGCCGATGTGAGGGCCGGGATGGTGCGCGAGCTGACGGAAATCGAGCGCCGCCGCCCCCTTTACCTGAAGAACAGGTCACAGCTGTCGCTGTCCGGCCGCACCGCGATCCTCGTCGACGATGGAATCGCGACGGGCACGACCGTGCGTGCCGCCATCCGCGCGCTGCGTGCCAGAAAGCCAATGCGCCTGGTGCTGGCCGTGCCCGTCGCTGCCGAAGATTCGTTGGAGCGCCTGAGTTCCGAAGTGGATGAAGTCATCTGCTTGTTGTCGCCAGCGTGGTTTGGCGGCGTCGGGGAGTTCTACCGGGATTTCGAGCAGACCAGCGATGACGAGGTGATCAGGGCGTTCTGGTCCACGACAGAACCCGAATAGAGCACGATCATCAGTGTGTGAGTTCCTCGAGTTGCCACCGCCGCGACAGGTGAATCAGCACATTGCGGTCGGCCCCTGGAGAGTCGTAGCGCCAGACGGACGACAAGGTGTCCAGCCTGCCGAGACGTTCGGCCCTGATGTTGAGATGGCGCACGGTAAGCCGCTGTTCGCGCAGGGCATGCGCCTCGTGATCGGCGTCGGGATCATCGTCGAAGAACAGCCAATGCCGCACGAACTCGTCCTGCATCCGCGCCAGTTCATGACACAGCGTTTCCGCGACCGGGGGCGGATGCGGGAATTGCGTGGCGCCGTGAGCCCCGACTTCGACCCAGTGGCCGTAGACATCGTCCTGCACGGATCGGTACAGGATGTCGGGCTGGTCCGCGTAGTAGTTGGGCAACATGAAGTAGCTGGCGTGCGTGTCGCCGTCGCGGGTACCCGCGTACCAACCATAGATGTCGCGGCCCTCTGCGAACCACAGCACGGCATGCAGAACTCCGGCGCCGTGCGGCGCATACGCGATGTGGACATGAGGTTCGATCACGGCTTTGCTCGATATGTGGATGGCAAATGATCAGCATAGGAATCCACATCGCAGCGGCCTTGATTCAGATCAGCGGCCGCGCATGGTGTAGATGCGCAGGGATTCCGCCAATGGATCGATGCCGGGTTTGATCGACCTCAAGTCGAGGCGAGGCCAGCGGGTCCACGATCGGCGCATGCAAAGCCGCATACGTGAACGGGCCGCCCATGGGCATGAGGACGGGGTGAGGGTCACGATGGCTTCGCTCACCAGCCAAAGGAGACACAGATGCGGATTTCCGAGATTTGCAACCGTCACGTCGTCCAGTGCAGTCCCGACACCAGTGCACTGGATCTGTCCAGGTTGATGCGTGCGCAGCACGTCGGCGACGTCGTCGTGGTCGAGGCGAGTGGAGAGCATGCTCGCCCGTTGGGGTTGGTGACCGATCGAGACCTCGTCGTGCAGGTGCTGGCCGCGGGCGTCGATCCGCAGAGTGTCACCGCGGGAGACCTGATGTGCGCGAAGCTGGTGACCGTCACCGAGTCCGAAGCGGTGTATGACGCAATATGGCATATGCGCAGCAAGGGTGTACGGCGTCTGCCGGTGGTGAATGCTCGCAACGAAGTGGTCGGCATTGTCGCTGCTGACGACCTTACCCGCTTCGTGGCGGAGGAAATGAGCGCGCTGGCACGCATTTCACCGCACCAGATCCAGATCGAGCAGCAGCACCGGAGGTCCGCATGAAGCTCACGCTTTCCGTCATCAAGGCCGACATCGGTTCCATTGGTGGTCACATCGCGCCATCGCGCAAATTGCTCGAGAGCGTGCGCAGCCACATTGCAATGCGAGGCGAGGGCTTGATCATCGACCATGCCATCTCGCACACCGGCGACGATATCGCCATTCTCATGACGCACCGACGTGGCGAGGCCGATGCGGCAGTACACAAACTCGCCTGGGATGCATTCATTGCCGGCACTGCGGTGGCACGGGAGCAAGGGCTTTACGGCGCGGGACAGGATCTGCTGAAGAACGCGTTCTCGGGCAATGTGCGCGGCATGGGACCGGCCGTTGCCGAGATGGAAATCGACGAGCGGCCCAACGAGCCGTTCCTCTTCTTCGCGGCGGATAAAACCGACCCGGGCGCATTCAACCTGCCCCTGTACCTGACATTCGCCGACCCCATGACGACACCCGGGCTGATTCTTTCGCCCAAGATGTCGCAGGGCTTCCGCTTCACGATCATGGACGTGAACCACACCGAAGGCGACCGCGTGATCGAACTGGATGCTCCGCAGGATCTTTACGCGATCGCGGCGCTGCTGCGCGACCCGGAACGTTATGTGGTGGAGTCGGTGCACTCGCGCGCGACGGGCGAGCAGGCGGTGGCGGTGGCCACATCGCGGCTGCACAACATTGCGGGCAAATACACCGGCAAGGACGATCCCGTCATGCTCGTGCGCACGCAGATGAACTTCCCTGCCACCGGGGAGGTCTTGGCGCCGTTCGCCACAGGACATCTGGTAGCCGGCGGCATGCGCGGTTCGCACAACATGCCTTTGATGCCCGTTGGGCAGAACACCGGCACCAGCTACTTCGACGGGCCGCCGCTGGTCAGTTGCGCCGCATTTTCCGTGCACGAGGGTCGACTCACCGAGGCGCTCGACTGCTTTGCGCATCCGTTCTGGGACGAGGTGCGTTCCCGCTGCGCGGGCAAGGCGATGGAGATGCGCCGGCAAGGGTTCTTCGGCGCGGCGATGCTGCCGATGAGCGAACTCGAGTACACGGGCATCGTGGAAACGCTTGCGGCGTTGGATGGGAGATTCAAGGTGCGTGGTGACAGGAGTGCGCTGGATGAGGGCAGGGTGTCGGTGAGCGTGAAGGTGAAGGGATAAGGTCTTGGCGGAAATGGACACCGCTGCTGCTGGGCGGATCCATGAACCGGCGTGGCGCCGATGCGCCGTTGGTCGGACTCGACGACGAACTCGAAGCCACGCTTGGCATCGACCGTCTCGCGCGCATGGAGCTCATGTTGCGCATCGAAAGCGCATTTCGCGTGCGGATGTCCGAGACACTAGTACAGCAGGCCGTCACCCCGCGCGACTTGCTCGATGCGCTCGATGTCTCGCAGCCTCGCGAAACCAGCGTACCGTGCGCAATGCCCGCCAAGCCGCTTGCGGCAGGGGCGGTGGAGATTCCGTCAAAGGCGCAGACGCTGCTCGACGTGCCGGACCGGGCGATGTGTTCGTGAGCTGGCTTCCGCTTTACCCTAGAAACGGCAGTTGAACGCGCCCGAGCGGGCCGGCGTCGGGTGTGCTGGTAAGGCGCGACGACGACGCGGGCTCAATGCCCGCTAGGAGGAGCAACGCCGCCAGCGCGCCCGAGGCGGCCCGATCGGGTGCGTAGCGTTCTCACCCAAGCGGGAACAGTGGTCGTGGGGGAAATTGCGTGAGTTCATGCGAGGTTGCCAGCGGCGGGAAGCGGTCAACTGCCGTTTCTAGGATCAGTCAACCACCGTCGCTGCCCGCC
>DASTGE010000231.1:0-8885 GCA_035719405.1 Burkholderiaceae bacterium | reverse complement strand
GAGGTCGCGTTGCGCGGAACCGTGATCTCCGGCAGCAGCGCGTGGCCTTGCGGATTGGTCAGACGCCCTTCCGCATTGACCTGCATCTGCCCGGCGCGCGTATAGGCGGTGTTGCCGTTGGCCAGCGCCACCTGGAAGAAGCCCTGCCCGACGATCGCCAGGTCGAGCGACTGGCCCGTGGTCTGCAGGCTGCCGCTGGTGAACACTTTCTGCGTGCCCACCAGCCGCGTGCCGTTGCCCAGCTGCACGCCCGAGGGCGATGCGCTGCCGTCGGGCAACTGCGCTCCGGGCTGCCGGTCGACCTGGTAGAACAAGTCCTCGAACATCACCCGGTCGCGCTTGAAGCCGACCGTGTTGACGTTGGCGAGGTTGTTGGCAATCGCCTGCAACTTCGCGTCTTGCGCCTGCACGCCGGTCTTGCTGATCCACATCGTGGGGTTCATCGTGATCTCCTTTGCTGTGGGGGTTGGCGTCAGGCGCGGATGAGGCGGTTGCCGGTGTCGGCCATCGAATCGGCCGTCTTGTAAAGACGCATCTGCATCTCGAAATCGCGCGTTAGCGTCATCGTCGCGATCATTTCCTCGACGGCCGACACGTTGCTGCCTTCGAGGTGGCGAGACAGCACGGTCACGCTCTCGTCGCGCGGCAGCGGCTGGCCGTCGCGGGCGACGATCAGGCCGGCCTCGTTCTTCGCGACGTCGCCGGCGGTGGTCGGGCGCACGAGGCGCAGGCGGTCGACCGGCTGCAATTGCTCCTGCCCCGGCGGCTGGATCGAGACGGTGCCGTCCTTGCCGATTTCCACCCGCGTGTAGGCCGGCAGCACGATAGGCCCGCCATCACCCAGCACAGCACGGCCGTTGAGCGTGAGCGCGCCCTCGGCGTCCACGTTGAACGCACCGCCGCGCGCATAGGCCTCGCCGTCGCCCGACTGCACGGCGAAATAGCCCGGGCCTTGCAAGGCCACGTCGAGGTCGCGGCCGGTCTCGCGCACCGTCCCTGCACGCGACGACAGCGCGTTGGCACGCAGGCTGACCATGTGGCGGTCGTCGTAGCCGTAGCCGGAAACGCCTTGGCTGGTGGCAAGCTCGAGGTCAGCCTGGAAACCGGGGGTGTCGAGGTTGGCGAGGTTGTTCGCGTGCACCTGCTGCGCATGCAGCGTGCGCTCGGCGCCGCTCATCGCCGTGTAGATCAATTTGTCCATCGCCCGGCGCCTCAGACCGCCTGCATCAGCGTCTTCATCATCTCGTTCTCGGCCGAAACGACCTTGGTATTGGCCTGGTAGTTGCGCTGTGCCGTCATCAGGTTGACGAGTTCGCTGGTCATGTTGACGTTGGACTGCTCCACCGATGCGGTGACCAGCTTGCCCGCCGTGCCGGTGCCGGGGCGGAAATACAGCGCGTTGCCCGAGCCCACCGAGACGGTCCAGCTCGTTTCGTCAGCCGGCGAAAGCTTGTCTTCCGCGGGGAAGGTGGCAAGCGCGAGCGTGCCGACGCTTTGCTTCTGGCCGTTGCTGTATTGCGCGAGCACCGAGCCGTCATCGGCGATCTGCACGCCGATCAGGGTGCCCGAGGCATAGCCATTGGCCGCGTTTTGCAGCGTGGTCGCTTCACCCGCGAACTGCGTGGTACCGGTGTAGTCAACGTTGATCGACAGCGGCGCGGCACCGGCGGGAGTGCCGAGCGCAAGCGGCACTCGGCCGGTCGGCGAAGTGAGCTGCCCATCGGCGCCGAAGCTCAGCGTGGTGGTTGTGCCGAGATCCGCGCCATCGCACGTGTAGTGCACCGTGATCTGGTTCGCCGCGCTGCTCACGAAGTACTGCGCGACCGTGTGCTGGCCGCCGCGCGAGTCGTACACGACCGACAACGACGATGCATTGAAGGTCTGCGGGTTGGTGTGGTCGAACGGAGTCACCGCCGGCGCCGTCCAGTCGGCCGACACGTTGCCGACGTAGCTGAGCAGGTCGGTGGCT
The DNA here is from genome assembly GCA_035719405.1 of Burkholderiaceae bacterium. Classification (GTDB taxonomy): domain Bacteria; phylum Pseudomonadota; class Gammaproteobacteria; order Burkholderiales; family Burkholderiaceae_C; genus CAMLIZ01. The sequence goes on along the minus strand of DASTGE010000231.1, from coordinate 6,916 downwards.
TGCGCGGCGATCTGGCCGGTGGGTACCTTCAGGTCGCCCATGGCGCCGACGCCGCCGTTGGCCAGCGCGCCGAAGCCCTGGGCCTTGCGGCCGATGCTATCGACCACGTAGCCGTCCTTGTCGGTGGAGAACACGCCGGCACGGGTGTAGAGGTATTGGCCGGCGGTGTCCCGCGTGACGAAGAAGCCGCGGCCCTGGATGCCCACGTCCATCGCCCGGCCGGTCGACAGCAGGCCGCCGCCGATGTCGATGGCTTGCGTGAGCGAGCTGACTTGCGCGCCGGTCGGCTGTTCACCGGCCAGCATCGACGAGAAATTGGCCCGGCTCGATTTGAAGCCGTAGGTCCCGGCGTTGGCGATGTTGTTGCTGATGGTGTCCAGGCTAGTGTTCACCGCATTGATGCCCGACAGCGCGATTTCGAAGCTCATGGTGGTCTCGGTTCCTCTGCTCAGGCGCCCGGGCGCCCGTTGAACTGCGTGATCGAATCCGGCGTGACTTCGCCAACGTTGCCCACCTGAGCCACGAGCGCGTTGTTGGCCGCAAGGCGCACACTGGCCAAGGTGCCATGCACCTCGATGCGGCTGCCTGCGCCGCCGTCAGCCTCCACCCGCAGCGCGTAGCGGCCGGGGGGCAGGCCCAGTGCTTCGGGGTCGAGCTTGATGTCGAATGCACCGGCCGGGCGCGAGCCGAGCGCGACCCGATGCCCGACGCCGTCGCTGCCGGTCAACACGAGGCTCGTGCGCGCGCTCGCGACGTCCAGCGTCAGAGTGGTTTGCACGGGGCTGCCACTGAGCGTGACATGGTCGGTGGCCACCGCCACGTCGCTGCCCACCTGCCCGCCGAGGCTCAGCACATGCAGGCTCTGCAGCATGCTCGTGGTGGCGCTGCCCTGCGCTGCGAGCTTCTGCAGGGCTTCCATCTGCGTTTGCTGCGTCAGCTGGTTGACAAACTGGCTGGGGTCGGTGGGTGCCAGCGGGTCCTGGTTCTTCACCTGAGCCACGAGCAGGGTGGTGAACAACTGCAAGGCCTGGTCGGCGGCGGAAGCCACCGCGCCGGTATCGGATGCGGCCGACGTGCCGTTGTTCGCAACGGGATTCATCGTGGTTTGCATCGGGTCAGCCCTCCCCCAGCCGCAGCAGTGACTGCTCCATCGCCTTCACGCGGGCCAGCACCTCGACGTTGCTCTCGAAGGCACGCGAGGCAGCCATCATGTCGGTCATCTCGGCCACCGGATTCACGTTGGGGTAATAGACGACGCCATCGGCATTGGCCAACGGGTTGTCGGGCTCGTGCGCCTTGCGCAGCGGCTCGCTGCTTTCCACCACATCGAGCACCTGCACGCGCGCACCCGCGCCGCCCGCGGCCATCAATGCAGCGAACACCGGCTTGCGGGCGTGGTAGGTGACGGCCTCGCTGCCGGCGGCGGACTGCGCGTTGGCCAGGTTGCTCGCCACCGCGTTCAATCTCACGGTCTGCGCAGCCATCGCGGAACCCGCGATCTGCGAGATGTCTCTGAACGGCATGGTCACTGCCCTCCGATGGCCTTGGCCAGGCCCTTCAGTTTGATGTTGAGGAAGGTCAGGCTCATCTGGAAGTCCGAGGCGTTCTGCGCGAAGGCCGCCTGCTCCACGCCAAGCTCGACGGTGTTGCCGTCGGCCGACGGATGGAACGGCACGCGGTACAGCGGCTGCGTGTCCGCTTCATCGTCGACGGTCTGCAAATGCAACCCGTCGTGTTCGGCCTCGGCCGCGCGCAGACTGGCTGCAAAATCCATGTCGCGCGCCTGGAAGCCGGGCGTGCTCTCGTTGGCAAGGTTCGATGCGAGCACGCGTGTGCGTTCGGCCCTCAGCTGCAATGCCTGCGCGTGAATCCCGAGGGCCTTGTTGAAATCGATGCTCATGCACATCCTTTCATCATTGAGTCAGCCTGCAGTGCCACGCCTGCTCGGAGTGGCACTGCTGTGCGCGGCCGGTTGCGCCGCTGCCGCACCGAAGGTGCTCGCCACGCCGAAGGAGGCCGCGCATGCCGCCGCGCTGGAGTGGCTGAAGACGCAAGCCGAGCGCAATGCGTGGGCCGATGCCGTGGCGCAGACGCAGGTCGTCGGCGACGCGAAGCCCGCGCCCGTATGTGCAAAGGGCTGGAGCGCCGAGCCCCTGGACACGCGCTTCATCAGCCGCATGCGCTTTGCGGCGCAGTGCGGTGACGACGCATCGAGCCGACGTGAGGTGATCGTGCGCGGGAGCGTGAGTGCGCGGGTGCTGGTGGCTGCGAGCGACGTTCCCGCGGGTCGGTCGCTCGGCCACAACGACCTTGCGCTCGAACAGCGCGACATCAGCGCGACGCCGGATGCGACGTCCGACCTGGAACACGCGATCGGGCAGTCGAGCCGGCGCTCCCTGCGCACGGGCCAGATCCTGCAGCGCGGCTGGCTGGTGCTGCCTGTGCTGGTCAAGCGCGGGGACGCGGTGCAGATCGAGGCGGGCGAAGGCGCCGTGCAGGTCAGCAGCGCGGGCGAGGCACTGGAGCCGGGGCGGCGCGACGATGTCGTGCGCGTGCGCAACAGCGCGACCGGCCGCACGATTCGTGCGCGTGTGGTCGATGACGGCGTCGTACGCGCGATCGAGTCCGGGCCCATTGATCAGCGTCCTCGCTGAAGCTGACGCGCGACGCGCACCAGCTTGTCGGCGTATTGCGGGTCGGTGGCGTAACCGCCCTGGGCCAGCGCTTCGGCATAGGCGCGCGAATCGTTGCCAGTGTGCAGCGCGGCCCGGTAACGTGGCGACTGCGAGATCAGCCGCGCGAAATCGTCGACGCCGGACTGCACGTCCGCATAGGCGCGAAACGCCGCCTCTTCATGTCGCACCTGGCCTTGCATCACTTCGGTTGTCGCCACAGGTGCGGACGCACCTGTCCAGCCCGGTCCGGCCTTCACGCCGAACAGGTTCCACATCGGGCTGCCGTCGGGTGCACGCATCGGGTAGCGGCCCCAGCCTGTTTCCAGCGCAGCTTGTGCGGCCAGCACCTGCGGCGCGACGCCCAGCGTGCGCGCCGCTTGTTCCAGCGACGGACCGATGCGTGCCAGGAACGCGCGCTGTTCGGGACCGATCGGGACGTCGGCTGCGGCGATATCCGGGGCCGATGCCGCATCCGGCGCGGGCTGCTGCATGCGTGCAGCGGTGGGCATGGAGCGATCATCCCCATGGTCGATGAAGGCCCGCACCTCGCGCTGCACCTCGGCATACAGCGCGCCGAAGCCATTGCCGCCCCCCGTCGCCGCGGGCGCATGCAACGCCGGCCATTCAGCAGAGGGTGAGCGGATGGCGTCAGGCCGCATAAGTGACCTCCGCGACGCCGATCACGCGCTGGATGATCTCGTACTGGTCCATCAGCAACTGGCCATTCCGTACGTTCAGTCGCTTGCACTCGGCCACGCTCGCGCACAGCCCGTCCCAGCGCTCGCGCCAAGGGGCGCGAAGCGGCTCAGGCAGGCGTGCCAGGCAGCGCTCCATGGCGTCCTCGCCGCTTGCATCCACCAGGCGCTTGAGCAAGGCGACGCGCTCGGCGCGGTTCGCGCCCATCGATTCGACGAGCGCAGTGATCTGCATGGCGAGCGCCGCAAGCGCCTGCGCGTTATGGCGCAGGGCGGCGTCGAACTGCTGCTGCAACAGCGGCTTCAGTTGCGCGCAGGCGGCGGTGTCGGCTTCGATGCCCTGCAACAGGCGGCGCAATGCGGCATCGAGCGCCTGCGCACGGCCGGCCGATCGCGGTGCCGCTGCAGTGCTCAAACGCGTCCTCCGTGGAAGCGCTGGATCAGTGCCGCCAGGCGCTTGGCGTCGAATGGCACTTCGCCGCGGGCCAGCTTGTCGCGCAGGGCATCCACGCGGCCCTGGTCGATCTCGGGCATCTGCTGCAGCGCCTGCATCGCCGGCTGCAAGGTCTCGGCCTGCAAAGGCGATACCGGTGCGGCAGCCGCAGTGGACGTGGACTCGGCGGCGGGCGCCACCGCTGTGACCTGCTCAGGAGTGTCCGGCCGGCCCGCGCCAGAGATTCTCATTCGGTACCCTCTCGTCCTCGTTTCCATCGAAGCACCCGCATCTGTATTTCGGCTGCACGGCAGCGCATGTGAAGGCTCAGTGGCCCTTTCCCGGCGCGGCCTTCGGGAACAACTTGTCGCGCAAGGCCTGCAACGTCGATCGACTGGGCAGCGCGGCATCCACCTCATGCGCCTTCACTGCACCACCGCCGTCGGGTGCGCCGAACATCTGCGCGATCGCCTTGGCCTGTCCGGTCGTCAGGATCAGCAGCTCGATGCGACGGTTCATCGCGGCCCGCGGGTCAGCAGGCTCCAACGGTGCGCGGTCGGCCATGCCCACCACCTGCAGCAGGCTCTCGCGGTTCATGCCGCTGTCGAGCAGCCGCGCACGCGCCGCCATGGCACGCTCGACCGACAAGCTCCAGTTCGAATACGCGGCACTGCGACGGTCGGCGTATTGCAATGCATCGGTATGGCCCACCACGAGCATCTGGTTTTCCAGCTTTGAGAACAGCGGGCCCAGCTTGCCCAGCATCGCCTGCAACGCGGCGCCAGGTTCCGCACTGCCCAGCTCGAACATGCCCTGGCGGTCGGTGTCGTGCAGCATCACGCGCAGGCCGTAAGGCGTGACGACCGTGCGGAGGTTGCCGCTCAGGCCCACTTGCGCGCTCAACTGCATCAGCACCTGAGCGAGCTCCTGCAGTTCCTCGCGGGATTCGAAGCGCGTGCGGTGCAGTTGCAACTCGCCGCCGCCGTTGCCACGGCCAAGGTCGTTTTGACGCTTCGGCGCGGGGTCGCCGCTCGTCGAGGGCACCGGCTGCCGATCGATCATGCTGCCGGACGGGCTGCCGATCGAGATGATCTCGTGGCCGCGACCTTCGTCGGGCACGTTGCCACCGATCGTTTGCAGCGCCTGCTCGACGCGTTCCTGGTTGCGCGCCGAAATCACCCAGAGCACCATGAACAGGCAGGCCAGCGCAAGGCAGAAGTCGGCAAACGCAATCTTCCACGCGGCGCCTCCCCCTTCGTCCTCGCCGCGGCGGCGCGAGATGCGCCGCACGACGGCTTCGCCCTGCTTGTCCTTCAATCCCATGGCTCAGCCCTCCGGGTCAGCCGCGCTGCAATGCGCCGATCCATGACTCCAGCTGTGCAAAGCTGGGCTTGATGTTCAGTTGCACGAGCCGGCGCCCGGCGTCGATTGCCAGCAGTGGCGGTTTGCCGGATACGTGCGTGACCAGCACGACCTTCACCGACTCCAGCGCCGACAGCTCCTGGCGCACGACCTGCTTCATCATGTTGCTGATCGGGTCCATCACGCCGTAGCAGAAGAACACGCCGAGGAAGGTGCCGACCATCGCTGCGGCGACGTGGGTCGCGATCTCGGCGGCCGTCGCGCCGTCGTTGACCGAGACCATCGCCATCACGATGCCGAGCACCGCCGCCATGATCCCGAAGCCCGGCATCGCTTCGGCGATCTTGTGCAGGGAGCGTGCGGGCTGCGACAGCTCTTCCTCGATCGCTTCGAGCTCCTGTTCCAGCACGCCTTCGAGCTCGTGGCCGCTGATCTTGCCCATCGCCATCAGGCGGAAGTTGTCGACGATGAAGGCCAGCAGCTTCGGTTCCTCGAGCACCAGCGGATAGCGCTGGAACAGTGGACTGTCGTGAGGCGATTCCACATGCTCGTCCAGCGCCTTCAGCCCCCCGGCCGCGGTCTGCAGCAGTTCGTACATCAGCAGCAGCAACTGCCGCTGGAACTCAGACCCCTGGCGGCGCAGGCGGATGATCTGCCGCAATTGAAGCTGCATTTCCTTGATCACATGCGGCGGGTTGCCGAGCACGATCGCGCCCAGGCCGGCACCCGCGATGATCAGCAGCTCGATCGGCTGCCAGATCACCTCGAACACGCCGCCGCCTGCGAAGAAGCCGCCGAAGACGCAGGCCAGGACGATGCCGATACCGAGGATTTGCTGCATGGTCTTCTCGAGGCGTCAGGGTTGGGTGAGCGCAGCCTTCATCTTGGCCAGCGCTGCCTTGTTGATCTGGCACACGCGGGCCTCTGTCAACTGCAGCACCGCCGCGATCTCTTTCAGGCTGAGGTCGTGCTCGTAGTACATCTGGATCACGCGCTGCTCGCGTTCGTCGAGCGCCAGCAATGCGCGCTCGAGGCTGCGACGGGTCATCACCTCGGCCTCTGGGCCCGCGCGATCGGCAGGCAGATGCGTCAGCTCGTTGATGAGTTCGTCGAAGCTCGCGAAGGCTTCCGCGTTCTCGTCCTGCAGGTGCTGCTGGTAGTCGTCGGCCGAGATGCCCAGCGCTGCAACGATCTCGGCTTCCGATGGCTGGCGGCCCATCCGGCGCCTCAGGTCTCGCACGGCATCGCGCAGCCGGTGGCTTTCCTGGCGCACCGTGCGTGGCCGCCAGTCCTGCCGGCGCAGCTCGTCGAGGATCGCGCCACGAATACGCAGCGACGCGAAGGCCGTGAAGCGGTCATCCGGCGTGCCGTAGCGGCGCAGCGCTTCCAGCAAGCCGAGCAGGCCGATCTGTTCCATGTCCTCGCGCGACATGGTCGCGCTGACCTGCGCGCCCAGCTGGCGCACCGTGCGCTTGACCAACGGTGCGTATTGCAGCAGCAGCCGCTGCTCATCGCGCGCCGCGGCAGCGGCGGGACGTGGCGGTGCGTAGTCGAGGTAGGCGGCGTGCATCGTGTCGCCTCACTCCACCAGCAGCTTGCCGATCATGGCCTCGGCGAACGGCTTCTCGCGCTTCTCCGCGCGATAGCCGTCGACGTACGCGCGATTGAGGAGCACGCCGTACTGATCGATCGTCATCGTCTTTGCGTCGTCGTACGAGAGATTGGCCAGCGCGCGGACGGTCAGGCTGCGG
>DASTGE010000230.1:0-5759 GCA_035719405.1 Burkholderiaceae bacterium | reverse complement strand
GTTGACGACCACCGCCGCATTGAGCCGTTTGATCGTGCCCGTCGCGCTGCGCGTGACGCGCACCGTCTTGTCGACCTCGTAATTGACGAGCTTGTCGCGGCGGGAATTCCCCGACGCCACGCCGCCTGCCTGCGCAGCTTGCAGAGTTTGGGCCGGCCCGTTGATCGGTGCGGTGGCAGGTACCGGCGGCTGGTTCGAGGCTGCGCCGGGCACGCCGCTCGGCGCGTTCTGCGAGCCGTTGTTCATCTCGGTGCTTTGCTGACTGCGCACCGCCGCCGCCTGTGCCTGCTCGCCCTGGTTGGGCTTGAACTCCTCGGAGGTCGATTCGACCTGCGCGAAGTCGACCTCGGCCGCAACGGTCGCTCGCAGGTTGTCGCGCCCGACCACTGGTTCCAGGATCTCGAAGATCCGCTTCTGCAGTTGGCTCTCGATCTGGCTTACGTATTGAAGCTGGTTCGCGTCCAGGCCTTGTGCGCTTCCATTCGCTTCGGGGCCGGACAGCAGCGCACTCGTCTGGTCGATCACGCTCACCGCCTTCGGCGAAAGCTCGGGCACGGACGAAGACACGAGATGCACGATGCCCGCGATCTGCGCACGATCGAGTGTGCGGCCGGGGTGCAAGGTGAGCAGCACCGAGGCCGAAGGCTTTTGCTGCTCACGAAAGAAGCCGTTCTGGTTGGGCAGCGCGAGATGCACGCGGGCGCCCTGCACGGCGGACAGAGACGAGATCGAGCGCGTCAGTTCGCCCTCGAGGCCGCGCTGGAACGTCAGCCGCTCCTGGAATTGCGTCTGACCGAAGCGGGCGTTGTCCATCAGCTCAAAGCCCACCGTCGAGCCCTTGGGCAGGCCGGCCGAGGCGAGCTTCAGACGCACGTCGTGCACCATGGACGCCGGCACGAGGATCGCGCTGCCGCCGTCGGCATGCTTGTATGCCACGTTCATCTGCGAGAGCTGCGCGATGATGGCGCCGCCGTCCTTGTCGGAGAGGTTGGCGTAGAGCACCTTGTAGTCGCCCTGGCTGCTCCACACTGACAGCGCCACGACGACAGCGACCAGCAGCGCGACGCCTGCGGCCAGCATCATCTTTGCCGTCGGGGGTAGTGCCGCCAGGCGTGCCATCGGTCCATCCGCGACGGGCGCGAGTGTCTGCACGTTGGCGTTCGGGACGAGGGCCGGTGGCGTATCCATGTGAGCAATGGTTTCGACGTCCATTCTTCTCAAAACGCCGCCATGGGATGCGGCGAACAGGGCATCAATCAGGCTGCACTTCGGCCCATGGACGCGGGCTCGTTCACCTAGGATTTCAAACACCGGGAGACCCAGGATGGATTTGAAGCTCAAGCCTTTCGACTTCGCGGCGGCCGTGGCGCGTGCCGGGCTGGGCGTCGACGGCCGCCCGCTTGCCGCCTCCAGGCCCACTCAGTCCGCGCAAGCGCCCAGCTTCCAACAGGCGATGACGCAGGCGCTTCGCGGCGTCAGCGACGCACAGAGTGAAGCCACGCGGCTGCAGCGCGAAGTCCAGCTCGACAACCCCACGGTCAGCCTGGAAGAGACCATGGTGGCGATGCAGAAGGCGCAGATCGGCTTTCAGGCGGCGGTGCAGGTGCGCAACAGGCTGGTGCAGGCGTACTCTGAAATCATGAACATGCAGGTTTGACCTGCACATGATCCGACCCGCCACCGCTCCCGGGGGTCGGAGCGGTGCTCGCGTTGTGGGCGGGCGGCGCGATGATGGGGTTGTCGACCTACTACAACACTTCTGTCATGCAATGGCCGGTCATCCGGCGTTTCCTCGATGCTGAAGCCCTTGACCGTGCCGCCCTGGGCGCAGGCCCGGCTGGTCTGATCCGGCTGCCGGCTGCAGGGAATTGCGGCGCGGGCGACAATCCGGCTCCTCTGCGAAGGACGCAGTCTGAAGGGAACCCCCGCCATGAACAAACGTTCGTTGCTCGTCGTGGCGCTCGCAGGCGCGGTCGCTGCCGTGGTGCCGGCAGCCCGGGCTGCGCTCGATGTCGACGACAAGGCACCTGACTTTTCGGCCCAGGCATCCCTCGGCGGCAAGGTGTTCAAGTTTTCGCTGGGCGACGCGCTGAAGCAGGGACCGGTCGTCCTGTACTTCTATCCGGCGGCGTTCTCCACCGGATGCACGATCGAAGCCAACCAATTCGCCGAGTCGATCGGCAAGTTCAAGGCGCTGGGCGCAACGGTCATCGGTGTCTCCCATGACGACATCGAGACGCTCAATCGCTTCTCGGTCACTGAATGCCGCAGCAAGTTCGCGGTGGCCGCCGACGCCGACCAAAGCATCATGAAGGCCTACGACGCGGTATTGAGCTTGCGTCCCGAATATGCCAACCGCGTGTCGTACGTGATTGCGCCCAACGGCAAGATCGTCTACCAGTACACCAGCCTGAATCCGTTCAAGCACGTCGCGAACACGCTGGCCGCGCTTAAAAACTGGAGCGAATCGTACAAGCGGAATTGAGTCGGGTGCTAGCCGTTATCGGCTCGGTGACCGGTCGCAATCCCGGAGTCCTCGCAGTCCGGCTCCTCGTCCTGCAGCACACGCCGCCGTTTCTGCGTCTGGTCGATGTAGCGCTGAAGGGCGCGCCGCGAGTCGGGGCTCATGTCCATGAGCTCGCAGCCGATACGCACGCCCGGCGCCCCGGGATTGATCGAGGTCACGTGGCACAGGCTGAGCGTGGCCTCGATACGCGTGGCAGCATCCAGCCAAAGCTGAGCGCGGTGAATCCGAACGCCCGGGTTGAGCGGGGGCACGTCGTCGGGCACGAAGAGCGCGCAGCCGGATGCGCTTACGTCCATCACCCGCAGCTCCAGCGCCATCTCTGGAATTGCCGGATGAGGCAGCAAAGCCATCGGGGCGCTTCCCAAGAGCGGGCGCACCCGGAAGGCCTGGCGGCGCTGGAAGCGGAACAGCTCGACCGGCCAGGCGGCGTGCAATGTCGCGCGCCGCGTGCCGTGCACGAGCACCAGGCAGGCGAGATCGAACTGCAGCTTGATGTGATCGAGATAGGCGACTGCGGTGGCTTCTCCGGAATCGAGCAGGCCTTGCAGCTTGGGATCCCGTGGGTCGGCGACGAGGCTCAGGCGCTTGTGCTCGCCGTCGATGCTCCAGAGCGAAGTGCTGTAGGGACCTGCATGAGGAGCGCTCAGGTGCACCGGGGCAGCGCTGTCCATCAGTGACTTCAGCAGGGTTGCGACTTCTCCGGGCGCCGAGATGCGGAAATCCGGAGTCGCGGGGTCGGGCCGTGTTTCGAGCGACATGTGAGGTGACAGTCCGTGCGTGAGTTCGTGCGGTGCCGAAGCCGAAGGCGCACCCATTCGATCTAGTGCACCGTCTTCTGCTGGCCATGCATCATCTGGTCGAGATCCTCCAGCCACGGTTCGGCAAGGTGGCGTATCTCCGCGTCGTTGACCAGGATGCGCTGCATGATGCGCGTCTTCCGCTGTGCCTCCTCAGGCCTCAGCGGCTGGCTGCGCGCAGCGTGCTTCAGTTGCGAGATCAGAAGTACGCAAGCTCCTTCGAGCTTCACGACCTGGTCCCAATTGCCGGCTCGAGCGGCGGCGAGCATTTCGGTGCTCGCCTGCTCGATGGCCTCGTAATAGTTCAGAAGATTAAGGTTCATGATGACAGCGATTTAAGGCGTATATGTATGTGTGTTTTACGGGGTCCGATGCTTTCTAGGGCTGCCGCCTTGGCTCGACCTGTGGGCCGATTTCGTCCCATGCCGTTTTAAGCGGTAGCAGCAGGCGGACGCATTCCTCTATTGCGGCTTCGTCGTTGTTCACGTTGGCAAGCGTCAAGCGCCGGATCGCGTAGTCGTACAGCGCGTCCAGATCACTCGCAAGCTTGCCGCCGGCCCCCTGGTCGAGGGCTCCGCGCAGCCCTTCCTCGAGAATGCGCACTGCATGCGAAAGCGCTTTGCACTTGGCAGCAACCTGGCCCTCGCGCAGCGCGCCTCGTGCCTTGTTCAGTTGGTCGAACAGGCCCTCGAACAGCATTGCGATAAGGCGGTGCGGGCTTGCGGCCGGCATCTCGCTTTGCACGCCGACCTGCCGATACGCTTTCGTCGCATGGCTGGAGTAGGCGGGAGCGGCGGAGGTGGGGAACATGAGGAGGGACCTGTTCGTGACGTGCTGAAATATGTTTCGGCCTGATAGGACGCAACTTGAGGCAGGGTCGTACCTGGGCCTTCTCTCCATTGCACTGCGTTTGGACAACGCGGAACAAGTTCCTTGCCCTTTGTAATTGGTCTGCACAAGAAGAAGATCGGCGGCCCAGAAGGCCGCCGCTGTTGCTGATCAAAGGCCGCTGTGAAGGTGCCTCAGGAGCCGCTGCTCTTGGTGTTGGCGAGCTGCGTGACGTATTGGTTCACGTAGTTGCTGAGCTGGCTGTACTTCGACGCGGTCGTGTCGAGCGCGGAGTAGGTCGTCCGCAATCGGCGCTCGGTGTTCGAGAGCCGGTCGTTCAGCGCGTCCTGCTGCTTCTGGTTGTCATTGAGCCGTGATTGAAGCGTCTTCGTTCGGGAGCTGAGTGCACCCCCGGCAGCATCGACGAGTCCGTCCGCCCAATTGGCGAAGCGTTTGGCGATGCCGAGGCCGCCCTGCGACGAGTCCGAATTGGCCAGCGCCTTTGCCACCTCGGCGAGCTTGCCGAGGGCATTGCCGAACTTCGTGTCGTCGACCGTGAGGGAGCCCTCTTTCTGCAGTTGCACGCCCAGCGACGAGAGCGTGCCGAACACCGCAGACGACTTCGTGCCTTGGGACACGAGCGAGCGCATCTGGTTCTGCAGCGCCAGCACGGTACTGTCGCCCTGGAACAGCGCTGCCGTCTTGGTGGCGGGGTCGTATCTCGTGTCGTCCGACAGCGTCTTGGAAAGCGCATTGAATGCGGAGACGAATTTGCCGACAAGGGATTTCACGTTGTCGGTGTTCTGCGCCACCGCGACGGAGACCGCCGTCCCCGGCGGCTTGTTGATCTTGATCGTGAGCCCTTCGATCACGTTGTCCAGCGTATCGGTCGCGGAGCTGACGGCAATGCCATCGACCGTCGCCTGCGTGTCGGAGGCGGCCTGTGCGCGCAGCATCTGCGTGGTGTTTCCTGCCGGGTCATAGGCCAGGCGGCTGAGGCCGGCCGCGTCGGTGGCGTTGCTGTCGTCATCGGTGACGGTGATGCGGAAGCCGTTGTCCTGCCCAGTGGAGGCCGAGCGCAGCGACAACCGTGCGCCGCTCGTGTCGGTGACGATGGACGCGACCACACCTGCATTGGCTGAGTTGATCTTGTCGCGGATCCCCTGCAATGTGGCGTCGCCATTCCCGATGTCGATCGTGATGTCGGTGCTGCCGCTCTTGGGCGTGAAGGCGGTCGGCGGGTCGCCCCCGCTCCACCGGCCGAGGCTGATGGTCAGCTTGCCGGTGCCCACGGTGTCTGTTGCGGCAGCGAACTGACCGGCCGCGCTCACCAGCGTCTGCCCTGCGGCCAGTGTGCTTACCGTGATCGCGTGGCTGCCGGTGGCCGCTTTCGCCGTGGCGCTTACCGTCAGCGCGCTGTCGGAGGCGGTGGCACTCATCTGCGTGTACGCGTCGGCCTTCGAAAGGGCGTCGGCCGCATCGTGCAGTCCAGAAACCTGACTCTGCAATTGGCCGATGGCGGACATCTGCGTCTGGATCGTGCCGGCTTTCGTTTGCAGCACCTGCAGTGGCTGCTTTTCGATCGCCATGAGCTGGGTGACGATGCT
>DASTGE010000229.1:0-3971 GCA_035719405.1 Burkholderiaceae bacterium | reverse complement strand
CCGGATTGTTGGTTTGCCACCGCCTTGACCCCCAGTGCTTCCAGCAGCAGATCGGCCAGTGCGCTCGTCAACTCCTCGCGTAGTTCCTCGCTTGCCTGGACCTGATCGTCCCGCTCGAGCCAGAACGCGAGCTGCCTTCTTGGCACGTTCATCGATTGCTTCATCGGACTTGTCCTCCATGTCAGAGGAGTCCGATGTTCTACCTGACGAACCTTCCCTCCGCCGCAGAGCAAGCACCTCGCACATTGCGGTCAGCGCGGATACTGAGACCTCCGGCGGGCCCAGCACCATCCGAGCACAGACCACGGCGTCGAACATCCATGCTGGCAGCTCACGAGACAAGCCGTCACTGACTTCGACGTGCACGACGTCGTGACCACGCCTCCCCGTACGTCGATACAGAGGCACCTTCCTGCCATGCAGTGGATGCCACGGATACTCGATCACGACAAACTGCGATCGGTATGCTGAATGTCGTTTGCTTCGCCAACCGGATCAAGGTTCTCGTGCACGACGGCATCGGTGTGTGGCTGGCCGCGCGACGCCTAAACAACGGCAAGTTCGTTTGGCCTCAAGACACCTGCACCACAGTGTCGATCAGCCGAGCCCAATTCAATGCGCTGGTGCTCGGACTGCCCTGGCAATGCATTGGCGAGGCCGGAATCATTCGAGTTCTATAGCAATACGCAATTGCTGAATGTGCCGATACACGCGGCACGCCGACTTCGGCACGATCACGATCCGTGATCGAACTACAGCACCTCGACTCATTGGATCCGCAGCAGATGCGTGAGGCGCTGCTGGCCTTGATGGCCGACATCGCCGAGAAAGACGAACTCATCGAGCGACAGCAGGGCCATGACCTCATTCTCGCCGACTCGCCTTTTTGCGACAGAACCGGGCGCAGTTCTATGACGAGCGGAACTTCAAGGGCGACTTGCTGACCTTTGTCGGGCCCGTCGAGGTCGGAAATTTTGACAAGGCCAGCGGCCGTCACTTCAAGAGAAATATCGACAGCTTGTCATCGGTCCGAAGGACACCTTGACCGTTTACGAGCGCCAGGTGTTCAAAGACAAGTCGGTCGAGTTCAAGCCGAATTCCCGCTGATCGCGTCACTTGTTTCCTTCCAAATAGCATTACCGCACAATGCGCCAGAACAGCCGCGGAAACATCGGTCCCACAGGCTTGAAGCCTGGCAGCTGAACGTTGTCGACCAGTTCGAGGATGCCACATTCCTCAGCATCATGCTTGGTGATCCAAGGGCTGATGTCATAGCGACCGTCGATCAGAACTTTGGGGTGGTCGCGCATCGCCAGCGCGAGGGCACCCGCAATCTTTCCAGGCCCAGAAACCACACATACCCTGCTACCCAAGGCCTCGTGCGCTGGCCCCTCGAGTAACTCGGCAAGCTGCTGACTATCGAAGTGTCGCCAGTGGTTCTCGTGCACGCTGCGCGGCCCTTTCGGGGAGGTAACGAAGTTCACGACCAAAAGCAGCACCTGAATTACGACGAACGCTTTAAGCAATGGAGGCATCCTCAGCTGCTCCCAATCGACCCGACCGCTGAGCAATTCCATCACCGCAGGCACGCTGAACAGCAGGAACGGCGTTCCCCATTGAAGTTGCAGGTCGGCACCGAACACCAGTCCTACAGCCGGCATGAACGCGATCGGAATCAAGCCCCACGCCAACAACAGACGGCGGCCCGTATTAGCCTGCAGTTCGCGGTTCGTTGGATGCTGACGCGATCCGGGCGAACTGGCGACTGCCCAAGCGAGTAAAAGCCAACACGGCAGTGCGCGATTGAGCAACTGGTCGATCAACCAATGCAGCGAATCTATGACGCGTTCTGCGGCGTCCAGGCGAACCCCTAATGAAGACGACATAGCGTAGTGCACTGGAGCAAAGTCGTGACGAACCACCCAGACCGCATGCGGAAGAAAGATGGCCGCCGCGATCGCCGCGGCAAGACCCGCAAGCCGTCGGTGCCGAGCCCCGCGCCAGCCGCCCTGCTGCAGCCAGAACGCAATCAGGCTGAGGACCGTCACGGCCATCTGGTACTTGGACATGAAACCAAGGCCGAACAGCAGGCCCAACCATGCCCACCACTTGCGGCTGCCGGTACGGACGCAGCGCCAGGCGGCATAGGCGCTGGCCGACACGAAGAACATCAGCACCACGTTGTGGTTGTAGTAGTAGAGCCGGCAGTTGTAATAGGTGATGCAGGCCGCGCCGAGCAGCGCAATCAGGGCGTAACGCGGCCCGCGAACCTCCAGCAGTAGCTGTCCCATGATGAGGAGCGCTGCGATGGTGAACATGACCCCCACCATATAGGAGGTCCAAGCGCTTGCGCCGAACAGACGTGCTGGCAGCCAGAAGAGCCAAGTGGGCAACGGCGGGTGCTTGTAGTACCCCAGTTCGAGTGAACCTACCCATGTGATCTGCTCGATGTTGTCCGAAGGCGGCACCAAGCTGGTCCAGCTTAGCTCGGCGAGCCACACACCGGCGAAAATGGCGATGCCGATAATAAGCGCGGCAAGCCAATGCAGCTGCAGCTTACTGTTATTGACGGGGGTTGGCAAATTCGAGTTCGAAGCGGCACAAGGTCCGGAGGGAAAAGCGTTCATGAAATTAGGGGATCCGAAAAGTCATCACGAGACCTGCGCAAGGCGTCCTGCCTGCGGCGCTTATCAGGCAGTTTCAAAGCTGAGGCGCGGCACCGGCTCAATAAGGACCTAGCATGAGATTTTTTCAATTATCCTATGCGGCCACGGCCAAGCGCGCTTATGCTCACCTCGGTCAAAGCCGCAGTGCGCGGATACACTCACCTGAACCATCACGGATGGGGGCCCCGCACCCACGCGGAGACCCAGAGGGCCAACGATATGAGATCCGCCCAGCATGCTGAGCAGCTGGACAAGGTGTAGATGGCCAAGCCCACCATCGCAGCCGTCAGGGCATGGGGTACACGCGCCAGCCCGGCATAGGCCACCGCTTCGGGGAGGAGCAGTGCGGCGACGCACAATCCGACACCCAGGTCCTGCCGCGCGGCGCCAAGGTATTGGATGCCGTGCTGTCCAAACCCCGTGCGTCGTTGGCGCGCCCTTCACGCATTGAATATTCCGTCGTTCCACGCGGCGTCGTAAATCGCGGCATCCCTGCGCACTTGCGCAGCGGCTGAATCTGTCCCATCCCATCGAAATTGCACAATCAGCCCACCAGCCGAGGTTGGACAACTGGTGTCTCGCCCGCTAGTGGTGTCTGTGGCGGTTCTTTCGCCTCGTCCGGGCGCAAACCCGTCAGGACGTCCAGGCGCACATCGCACAAAGCTATTCCGTCACGCGACGCCGCGCGCCCGGACTGAGAAGTGTCAAGCCCGTCGTCGTAGCGACGATACGGAAGCAAAGAATCTCGCAGGGAGTGCGACATGGTCCGGTTCATGACGGCCAGTTACGACCCATGGGTCGTGGCCGTTTCCTTCTTCATCGCGACATTTGCGTCCTACGTCACGCTGGATCTGGCTGGCCGAGAGCGCGGCGAGGACACAATCGGCGCGCTGGCTTGGTGGCTCGGCGGCTCCATCGCGATGGGCACTGGCATCTGGTCGATGCATTTCATCGGCATGCAGGCCTACACGCTGCCGATCGAGCTGGGATACCGGAAGCTGCCGACGTTCCTCTCCTGGGTGGCCGCAGTGGCGGTCTCCGGAATCGCGCTGGGGATCGCCGGCCGCGGCAGCCTGACCGTGCCCCGCCTCATCGTTGGATCGCTGGCGATGGCTGCCGGCATCTGCGTGATGCACTACACCGGGATAGCGGCGATTGACATGGCGCCGGGCATCGTTTGGGACGTCACGCTTGTGGCAGTGTCTGCACTGGTCGCCTGGGTCGCGTCAGCCGCCGCACTGCTCATCTTCTTCTGGCTGCGCCGGCGCGGCGAGCGGGTGGGATTGCATCAGACGGTGGCCGCCC
>DASTGE010000228.1:0-5911 GCA_035719405.1 Burkholderiaceae bacterium | reverse complement strand
GCGTCATGTAGTTGAACATGCCCTGGCTGCCCGGTTGCAAGGCCAGCACGATGCCGTGATCGGGCTGGCCGTCTCCGTTCAGGTCCTGGCCGTTGAAGTACTCGGCCTCGTCGCGCAACTGCGTCCAGGTCTGTGGCACCGCCAGCGCATAGCCGTACCTCTGGCGAAAGGCCGCCTGATCGCGCGGATCGTCGGCAGGTCGCGCCGGTAGTACAGCACCTGCGCATCGTGGTCATAGGCCACCATGTACTTCTTGCCCCCGTACGACAGCAGCGCGCGTGGGCCGGGCAACACGTCGCCGATGTCCCATTCGGAAAGCACGGGTCGCCGTAGAACTTGTCGTAGGACAGGGGGTGTCCACCAGGCACCATGTCGCCGACCCACCATCCCGCGACCAGCGGCGCGTCGTACCTTCCGATGTGATTCGTCATGTCCGAGATGATGGTCGGGTAGTGCTCGACCCCCGGCAGTCGCACGATCTCGAGTTGCGCGCGCCCGTGGCCGCCTCGAACTCCTCCTTTGAGCATGAGCACTGATCGCGCTCTTGGTGGCAATCACGCGAACCTTCTGACCGACGAACAGGCACTTCCCCGGTATACACGGCTGCAGGATCCGAGGCACGGGCACGTCGTTGGGCCGGCCGACCGTGACGGTGGTGCTCTCGGGTCTCTCGCCCGCCTTGGCGTCCGGGCCATCGGCCGCTCGTGCCAGCGACGCCCAGCAGGCCAACAACATCAGGCCCGCCCCCAAGAGCCAGCTCCGCCTCATGTCCTGCGCTCCCCGCCGTCGCTGCGTTGTCATCCACAAGGCCAGAGCAGTGAACCGACGCTTGGCCCCATCGCCAACTCGCGGCGTGCCCCGCTACTGCGGCTTGATGCCTCACCACTCCTGGGTGAGCGTCAAGCGAACATTGCGGCCAAACAGCGGGCGGCCGTAGATCGCTTCGGCCGAACCCTGACCGGCCACCGCATCGGCGCGCGGGTTGCCTTCGGTCAGGCCTTTGGCGTTGGTCGCGTTCTCCACCATCAGCTGCACGCTGGTGCCCCCCTTGCGGGCGGCCATGCCCAAAGCGAGCGTTTGGTAAGCCGGCAGTGCCGTTGTGTTTTGCAGATCGACATAGCGCTTGCCCGTGAAGTTGTAGCGGGCAAAGGCGCTGCCTCAGTCCGAGATCCCGAAATAGATGGCCGGACGGATATTGCCCCAGGCCCGGGGCTGGCGGATGGGGAGCTTGCCTTCGGTCGTGAGCGACTGGTTGCCTGCGGCGCTGACCATGCTGCCAGACTTCGCTGGACTGTAGGTGAGCGATCCATCGAGCGAGAACGCCGCGATGGGGCGCCACGCGAATTCGACCTCGACGCCAGAGCTCTTGACGTTGCCGACGAAGACCTGATTCGTGATGGTTCCCGTGGCCGGGTCGATCTCTGCAACCGTCGTCGCAAAGGGCTTGAAACGACTCACGTAGACCGTTGCGTATGCCGAGAACGGGCGGGTCGCGTATTTCAAGCCGACTTCGTACTGCTGGGCCTTGGTCGTTGTCGGCGCGGCGAACGTGTAGATGTTGATCTCGCCGGGCAGCCGGTAGGCGACCGACGCGCGCACATACGCGCCCATCACTCGCGTGAGCTCTTGATTGACTCCGCCGGTCCAGGAGGTGGGGTGCCCGTCAATGGCGCGCGGGGCATTGACGCCGGTGTAACCGAGCGCAGTGTTGTCGGCAAGCGTTGCAGGATTTCCCATGTCGTAGCGGGCCGTGTTCTTGCTGTAACCGTGGCCTTTGTATCGGCTGCGGCGGGCGCCGACATCCACCGTCATCCGCCGCGCTGGCTTCCAGGTGTCGGCAAAGTAGAGTGAACTCTGGGTGACGGTGGATTCGCCGCCCGTCAGCGTCGAGGAGTAGCGCAGCACGCCGTCGTCGGTGACGCGGCCCAGCACGGTGCCACTGGCGTCGTAAGCGACCAGGTCCAGAGGGCGCGGCTTGCCCGCCAGTTCGAGCAGGTAGTCCTGGAAGCGCATGTTCATGGTGGACTTGTAGCGTGTCACCAACAGCCCGCCCGTCAGGGTGTGCATGCCCGCGAGTTCAAAGGCGCGGGTGATGCGCAGGTCGTTTGAGACGGAATTGAAGTCGTTCCAGATGGCGCGGTAGCCCGCTTGCGCCACCAAGCCCGATGCGCCGTACGGATCGTAGAGCGTTGACTCGCCGGCGTACGTGTAGCCCAGGCGGCTGACAGCGGGGCCGAATGCCGCGCGCGCCGGGTTCAGGAAGCTGGCGGCAAAGGCGTTCGCGTCGGCCGGATTGACCGTCGAGTACAGGGCATCGAAGTCCAGCTTGCCCTTGGTCAGCCGCAGCTTGTTGTTAAGCTGCCAGCCGCTCAGGTCGAGGTCCAGGTTCGCGCCGACGTTGACGTAACGCAAGTGCCGGCCGTTCGCCAGATCCCGGCGTTCGGTCGCCGTGCCCGTGCCGCCCACCGTCGGATAGATGAACCGAACGTCGCGCAGGTAGGGGGAATTCAGTGTGCCCTTGAAATAGTCGATGTAGGGGTTCAGCGACTTGGATGGATCCCGCGGATCGGCCACCGGGATCGGCAGCAGGAACACATTTGTGTCGTCGAAGACCTTGGCAAAGAAGGATACCTCGCCTTGGTCCAGCCGTCGCCGGACGTTCAGTCGCAGTTGCCCACCCGTGTCGCTCGGAAAGCCGTTGTCGCGATAGCCCCGGTGCTGACGATAAAAGCCCCCGACGGCGTAGTACGTCCGGTCAGCCAGCTTGCCGGACGCGAAGCCGTCGAAGCGGTACAAGCCGGTGTCGCCCAAGGTGAGTCGCGCCCCCGCTCGTCCAACTCGCCGCCCTGGCGCGTGATGAGGTTGAAGATGGCCGCTGCGTTGTCCGCAAAGAGGGGCGCCGGCCCCCCGCGAACGACTTCGACGCTTTGCGTCATCAGATCCGGGCGCACCATGACGTCGCCTTTGAAGAAGAAGCCATCGTTCTCCCCATAGACGAGCATGCCATCCTCTTGAAACGTGAAGAAGTTCGACTCGTTGGGAATGCCTCGCACGCGATAGATGTTCTGGGCCTCTCCACCGGTCGCCTCGGCCTGCACGCCAGGCACCTGACCAAGCAGGTCCGCCACGTTCAGCGGCGCAAGCCTGTCGATGTCCGAGGGCGACAGGGTCGAAACGGCATGGGACGCGTCAAATTTGCGGCGGGCCACGCTCGTGCCCGTGACCGTAACCACCCCGCGCTCAGGACTCAGTCGGTCATCGGCCTCGGTCGGAGTCGGGGTCGCCCCGGGGCCAGCGGCCTCCACTGGCCCGGCCTGATCGCTGGGTCGGGCCTGTGGCTGCGTTCGCTCGGGTCCGGCGGCGGGGGCGGGACGGCCGTCACCGGCAAGGGTGCGCTCGCGGCAGCGGCCTGTGCGGCAGCCGGTAGCGCAGCTACCATCCCTGCCAAAGCCAGCGCAAGACGCGTCGGCGTATTTCGAACGCGATAGGTTGGAGCATGGTTCAAGTTTGCCTCCAATGCGCCAATCGCCAAGTTTAGTGTAGTCCTGAAACGGCGGCCCTTAGGTGTTGACGCCGACCAAGATCTGACCCATCCATGAGGCGTATGCCGACCCAAAAACTGACCCGGGTGAACGACCTACCCTGCTGGCTTTTTGAGCAGCGGGGGTGTAGGAGTGATTACCACGGCCATGATTGGCAAAGTCCTGCGGATGCACCACCGCGACAAGAAGTCGATTCGCAAGAGGGCGCGCCGGTACTTCGGCGGCTGCGCCGCGCATCGGCGCAAGTACTTACGCACCAGGTTGCGCGACAGGCTCGTCGCCTTGGCAATCAGCGGTGCCCACCGAGCTGGCGCCGTTCGTCGAGCAAGTGATGCAGGCGCTGACGGCCGGCGCGCAACGCGCGTGTTCGGCAAGGCCGAGGTCGAAGGCTTCTGGTACCCCCACTTGGTCCCCGGAGAGAGCTGGCGTAGTCGTCCACCCGCTGAACAAGGCCCGGACCGGCGTCGTGAACGGGACGTCAGGCAGCTTCCGGGCCACAGCAGTCACACACCGCAGCGGCGAGCGAACGGCCGGTTCCGGCGACCCGCCGTCTTTCATCTTCGAGACGCGAAAGACCGCACCCTGTCTGAAGCGAACTTCGCTCCTTGCCCGCTGCCATAGCTCCACACGGACAACCGCCCCGGTGAGTTCAACGTCTGAATCTCATACGCCGCCGACGTCACCTTCAGTGCCGCTCCCTCGCCACCGCGCATGACGGGCGCCTTCAGGGCATGCCGAAGTGCAGCATCGCGAGCGCGAACAGCAGCAGGGCGAGCACGGTCGACACGCCCTTCCAGAACATCACCGGATGGCGCTGTGCAAGCGGTGGCCGCGCACGCGCAGGCTTGGGATGGTGCAGGTCGTAGACCAAGCACGTCATCGATCCAGGCCGGCAGTCCGGCCTCTAAATTGATCCCCCATGCGCTGCCAGAAGCGGCGGCGGCAAAGATATACGCGCACACTTCGCAGCCGTCAAGTTCCTTTCGCAATAAGAGAGACAAGCGCACCGAGACGTCCCCATACTGCGTCCATCACGGCTGCGGTCATCGCACCCATTGCACATCGACAATTGATCGCACAGGCCCTCTTCATGATCTCCTTCCTCACAAAATTCAAATCATGGATGCCGACATCGGACACGACAACGGGTCAGGGATGGGGATCGGCACGAGCCACGCGCAGCGGCCAATTCCCGTTGGCACCGGGCCTTCGCGCGAACCCCGGGCAACGCCCTTATGCCGACACCCGTGATAGACGCATCGGCGTGTTCCAGCCATGGCCCGTGCCGCAACGCCCCCTCCCGGCCGCGCAGCTGTACGGCAACCCTGGAACGATCGACTCAATTCGGCTGACACACTCCCCAGCCCCCCGGATTGACGAGCGTTCGTTCCCTTTGCGCGGGAGCGGGATAAACCCGTCCCAAGGCTATTTCCACTCCGCGGAGCATGCACTGAGAACAGCCCCGCTGCGAAGCACGTTCCATAGTGCCGCCAGTGCAGCCGCCTATGATGCCCAGGCTCGCGCACAGATGCATTACGCTCCCTATCGGCAGCCGCCAACGCAAACGACGTTCCGTGCGCCCGCCCCGCAGACGCAGCGCGTTCACGCGCATGGGGGTCAGCCTGCCAGGTCGAATCCAAGGCAAGAGCGCCCACAGGTGCATCCCACTTATCGTCGCCAGCCGGCACCTGAGCCAGGCATCGCATGCCGCACCACGGCGCCGCTTCCACAGCAAAAGACGTTTTATATGTGTCCGCCACAGATGCATCGCGTTCAGGCGCACGAAGGTCAGGCTGTGAAGACGGAAACGGCAGAGGGCATTGCATGCCGGATCAAGGTGCGGCCTACACCACCAAAGACGTTCTATGTGCCCGGGCATCAGCTGCATCACGTTCAGCAGCACATGGTTCATCCGGGCAACGGGCAGCCGAGCCAAAGTGCTGCGGGTGGCACATCCAGACCAACGCTCTCTGCGCCCCTCGCGGCCTACGTCGGGCGCCAGCCGCGAAGCCGGGAGGAGGCCCGTAGCCTGATTCGTCAGGCGGTTTCGGCCAATCTGCGTCAACACCACGAACGCAACCGGCTGCGTTTCGCTTCGCGCGAACTCGTGACCCTCGATTACGCCCCTTCGACCCGATCGCTCAATGTAACGGCACAGTCCCCCGACGGCGCGCTGATCTACAAGGAATTCGGATTCTTCCGCGATGAAACCATCCACCCCGCTGCCCGGCGTCAACCCCTCGATGAGAGGCTCTCTGCCATCCGTCGCAGCGGCAGTCCGATCGGGGAAGCCATCCAGGCAGGCATCGAACTGGGCGACCATGACCTGATGAGATCATTGCGCGCGCAGCACGAGGATCTGCACCAAG
>DASTGE010000227.1:0-2813 GCA_035719405.1 Burkholderiaceae bacterium | reverse complement strand
GCCGGAAAGACCTATACAGCGCCCACATTGGTGATGTTTTCCGGAGCGACACAGTCCGCCTGCGGGTTTGCGCAGGCCGCAATGGGCCCGTTTTATTGTCCGATGGACCAGAAGGTCTACCTCGACACAAGCTTCTTTCAGGACCTTGAGCAGCGCTTCGGCGCTTGTGATGTCGGCAGCAAGACCTGCCAGTTCGCGCAAGCGTATGTGATTGCTCACGAGATTGGCCACCACGTCCAAAACCAGCTCGGATTGCTGCCGCAGGTGCAAGAAGCGCAACGTGCAATGGCGCAAGCCGAGGCGAACGGACTCCAGGTCCGAGTGGAATTGCAAGCAGACTGCCTCGCGGGGGTCTGGGCGAACCGCGCGCAGGCTAAATGGCAATTCATTGAGCCCGGAGACGTCGAAGCTGCAATGCAGACGGCCTCGGCTATTGGAGACGATCGCCTGCAGCGACAAGCGCAAGGCTACGTCGTGCCAGACTCATTCACCCACGGCACCTCGGCACAACGTACGCAATGGTTCATGACTGGCTTAAAATCAGGAGATGTGGCGAGCTGCGACACGTTTGGCCACTAGGGAGCCTTGATACGGCACACCCACCACCGTAAAAAAGGGGTAATCGACGCAAAAAGCGTCACGGGGTTCTCAGAAACCTCGTGGGCGTCGCCATGACCGTCTCCGGCGAAATTCTGACGGCCCGCTGCTCACGATGCGGCGGGATTGCGGATATGCTCTCCTTCGGACAACGCTAGCAGAACTATGGCCATACTCCACGTCGCCGTTACTGGACGCGATCGGCGTCATTTGTCCGAGCTTCGAGACAAGTTCCGGGTCGTCGTCGTCGGGGCGCAGGAGACGCGCCGCGGCATTGTTGTGGATGCCTACATCCCGGCCGACCGAATCGACTGGCTCCGGAAGAAAGGCTATGGCGTCGCGCCCCTCGAGGAGATCGAAGCCCCAGGTCGCGCGCGCCAGGCCGAAGGCCGTGCCGCGGTGGAGACACGCCTTAAGCGCGGACGCTACGGGGACGTGATCTGGGGCGGTGGGTACCTCACCGTCGACGAGGTCGAAGCCGCGATGGTGCTGGGCGAGAAGAACCATCCCAAGGTCTTCGAACGCATCGCGCTCCCGCATCTGACCTGGGAGAAGCGCCAGTGCCACGCCTTCCGCATCGGCACGCAAGATGGCAAGAAGCGTGCGGCGGTCTGCTTTCTTGCCGGGGCGCACGGACGCGAATGGGGTGGACCGGACATCCTCGTGTACCTTGGTATGCGTCTCTTGCGCGCCTACCGCGACGGGAAGAGCATCAGGCTGGGCCATGAGGTCTTCACCCCGGCCCAGGTGCGAGAGATCGTGGAGACGCTGGATCTCGTAGTGTTTCCCCAGGTGAATCCCGATGGCCGACACTTCAGCATGATGCGCTCTCCGTGGTGGCGGAAGAACCGGCGGCCGGCCCCCAAGGGGCGCGGGTCGAAGAGCATCGGTGTGGACATCAACCGCAACTTTCCCTTCCTGTGGCGCTTCGATCGGCATTTCGCTCCGAATACGGTAGGCAGCTCGTTCAAACCGAGTGATTACGAGAGTTACGTGGGTCCTCACCCGGCCTCCGAGCCCGAGACGAAAAATGTGATCTGGCTCCTCGATCGCTTTCCGAACATCCGATACCTGATCGACCTGCACAGCTACGGTGAGACCATCCTGCACAGCTGGGGCACCGACGAAAACCAGTCCGATAACCCGCAGATGAACTTCCGAAACCCGCGCTACGACGGGATGCGGGGACAGATCCACGACGATGTTTACCGGGAGTACATACCCGCGGCAGACGCCAAGCTGGCGGAGCAGATAGGGAAGCGCATGGCACATGCCATCAGCCGGGTGCGGGGGCGCGAATACAAAGTGAAGCAGGCGGTCGGGCTCTATCCGACTGCCGGTTCCTCGGACGATTACGCCTATAGCCGCCACTTGGTGGATCGTCGCAAGAGGAAGATCATCGCCTACACGATTGAGTGGGGGCGCAGCCATGCCTCAACCCCATTTCATCCGCCCTATGACGAAATGCGGAAGGTCATGCGCGAGGTGACTTCTGGCCTGCTCGAGCTCTGTGCGATCGCGGCAAAGAAGTCCCGAGAAGGGGAAGCAGCGAAGACCGGGCGATGATGTGGCGGTCCGACTCTAGCCGAGAGTCGAACCTGCTTGTGATAAACCGATGGGCTCGTCAAACAAGGTGCTGCGGGACTCTCGGGTCAACGGGCGTTGGATTAGCGGCTAAAGAGCGATAAAACTCACTGCTCTTGGCTTCCGGAGCTGGCTTTATGTTGACCTGCTATGTGCTGTTCAAGTAGTAGGCCGCGCAATAAGCTATGGTCCGGGATTTCGACTTCTCAGGGCCGTGGGGCACTCACTGTAGTTAGGCCTTAACACTCGGTGCTGTAGGAGGCCGCCGTGTCTACATTGACCCGCGCTCAGCCGACCGTCTTCCGTACCTTGGTAGTTCTGCTCGCGGCAGCGATGCTCGCCGGCTGCGGCATCAACACCATTCCGACGCTGCAGGAGCGAACAAAGGCAGCGTGGAGCGAAGTGCTCAACCAATATCAGCGGCGAGCCGACCTCATCCCCAATCTAGTCGAGACGGTGAAAGGTTATGCCACGCAAGAAAGCAAAGTCCTTACCGAGGTGACCGAGGCTCGCGCTAAGGCGACCCAAGTGCAAATTCCGCCGGACATTCTCACCAACCCCGAAGCCTTCCAGAAATTCCAAGAGGCGCAAGGGGCGCTGACCGGCGCGTTGAGCAAGCTGCTTGCGATAAC
>DASTGE010000226.1:0-2796 GCA_035719405.1 Burkholderiaceae bacterium | reverse complement strand
GTGGTGCGCCTCGATGATCTCGATGTCGTAGCCCTGCTGCAGCGCCCGGGCGGCGGTTTCGAGCAACTTGAACATGACGTTGACGCCCACGCTCATGTTGGGCGACATCACGATGGCGACCTCACGTGCCGCGTCTGCGATCAGTGCCTTCTGGCCGTCGCTGAAGCCAGTGGTGCCGATCACCATCTTCACGCCGAGCTTGCGGCACGCATCGAGATGGACGAGCGTGCCTTCAGGTCGGGTGAAGTCGATCAGCACGTCGGCGTCGGCAAGGGCGGCATGGACGTCCGACGTGGTCGATACGCCGCTCGGGCCGCCGAGGAATGCGGCCGCGTCCTGGCCGAGGCCAGCCGCGCCCGGCCGGTCCAGGACACCGGCGAGACAGCAGTCATCGGCCTGAGCCACGGCCTCGATGAGCATACGCCCCATCCGGCCGGAAGCACCCGCAACGGCGATGCGCAAGGGCTGTGGTTCGTTCATCGCTGCGGCTCGAGCGGAGGGTAGTCGCGTGAAGGCGTGGCGTCGGCGGGCGCGGATGCGGCCTCCTGGGGCGGGGCCGGCGGCGTCGGCAGCGCTTTGCGCTGCTCCTCGCTCAGTTCGAGCACTTTGGGCGAGCCGTGCGGCTGGTTCCTGGCGCTGGTGATTGAAGCGACGAATTCCTTCTCGCTCGGCAGATCGGGTGCGTCGACCGACTTCAGTGCGTCACTTTCGAACACCAGCATGATGTGACGCCGTTGGGGCTCGGTGCCTTGCCTGCGTATCGTGAAGACATAGTCCCAGCGATCGGCATGGAAGATGTCGGTCAGCAGTGGCGAGCCCAGCGCATCGCGCACCTGCTGCCGCGTCATGCCAGGCTTGACATGCGCCATCTGTTCCTTGGTGACGACGTTGCCCTGGACGATCTCGATGCGATAGGGCGTGATGATGCCCAGCACGGAATCGCTGGACTGGAAATACGATGCGCAGCCTCCAAGCAGGACGAGCGCGAGCGGCACTGCCGCAACTAGCGGCTTCAGAAGGGGCGGGCGTGGCATTGCGTCGTTGCGACTATGATCATTGGATTCTAGCCCGGCGCCCTTCGTCGTCCGGGTGCCCTGCATCCTGTAGCAAGCTCCAATGAGCCACGCGGACGAACTCAAGAACAGCGGCCTCAAGGCCACGCTACCGCGCATCAAGATCCTGGAGGTTTTCCAGAGATCGGACGAACGTCACATGACGGCCGAGGACGTCTTCAAGGCGCTGCTCGCCGAAGGGGCCGATATCGGCCTGGCGACCGTGTATCGCGTCCTGATGCAATTCGAGCAGGCGGGATTGCTCACGCGCAGCCATTTCGAGTCGGGCAAGTCAGTGTTCGAGCTGAACGAAGGCCAGCATCACGACCATCTCGTGTGCATCACCTGCGGTCGGGTCGAGGAGTTCTACGACCCCGAAATCGAAAAGCGCCAGCGATCGGTCGCGCACTCCCGAGGCTTTGAGTTGCACGAACACTCGCTGTCGCTGTACGCGGCATGCACGAAGAAGGACTGCCCCCATCGGCCGAAATGAATGCGGGCGGGCTACTCCGCCCCGCCGCGCTCCATCGCACGCTGGTGGCGCTGAATGAACTCGTTGTAGGTGTCGATGCCGCGCAGTTGGAGGATGGTGTTGCGCACGGCTGCTTCCACCAGCACGGCAAGGTTGCGGCCGGCGTCCACCGCAATCACCACCTTGCGCACCGGCACGCCGAGGATGTCTTCGTAAAGCGGCTCGTAAGGCAGCCGCTCGAACTCGCGCTCCATCGTTTCCTTGCGGACGAGGTGAACAATAAGCTTGAGTCGCATCTTCCGCCGCACCGCCGTTTCGCCGAAGATCGCTTTGATGTCCAAGAGGCCGATGCCCCGAACCTCGAGCAGGTTCATCAGCAGCTCCGGACAGCGACCCTCGAGGGCAGTCTGCGATATGCGGTAGAGGTCCACTGCGTCGTCGGCGACGAGGCCGTGTCCGCGTGAGATCAGCTCCAGTCCCAGTTCGCTCTTGCCCAGCCCGGATTCGCCGGTGAGCAGAACGCCGAGGCCGAGGATGTCCATGAAAACGCCGTGCCGTGTGGTGCGGTCAGCAAACAGCTGGCTCAGGTAGTCGCGCACCACGTCGATCACATGCCCGGCCGATTCGCTCGTCACGAAGAGCGGGATGTCCGCCCGGTCGCACATTGCCACGAGGCGGTCAGGCGGGATTTCTCCATCAGCGACGATGATCACCGGCGGCTCCAGGGTCACGATGCGCGAAATGCGCCGTTCCTGGTCTTCCCCGGCGTCAAGGCTCAGGTACGCGACCTCGCGCCTGCCGACGATCTGCACGCGATAGGGGTGGATGTAATTCAGGTAGCCCACCAGGTCGGCGGCCGAACGCGCGTCGCGCACGGCAGCTTCGTCGAAGCGGCGCTCGGGGTGCGCATGGCCGGCGATCCATTCCCATCTGAGCGCGGGGCGGTGCGCTTCGAAAAGCGCCTCGGCGCTGATCGAGGTCGGTTTCATGAAAGGTGTGTTCCGGGCGCGCGGCCGGCACTACCGGTCATGTCCGGGCGCGCCATGCAAGGGGACGAAACCAGCGGGTTGCCGCGTCGGCGGTCATGCCACTGACTTGAGCGGTTCCCAATCCGAAATCAGTTTGTGCAGTGTCGCCGCGTCGTTCTCGGTCTTCAGGCGCTCGCGCAATTCGCGGTCGCTCAACAACTCGGCGATCTCGGAGAGGATCTCGAGGTGTCGTTGGGTCGCAGCTTCGGGCACGAGCAGGAAGATCAGCAGGCTTACCGGCTCG
>DASTGE010000225.1:0-13271 GCA_035719405.1 Burkholderiaceae bacterium | reverse complement strand
GGTATTGCCGTGATGCTCCTCGGACAGTCCCGCGTTCTGCAGTGGCTGGGCTGGGCGTGATGCGCCCTGCCATCTGAGGAGAGACCGCGGGAACAACGAAGACACGACAGACACGAGGAAAATCGGATGAAAGTCTTCGTGGTCTTCATGTGTTCGCTGATCGAGCGCTTCGGCGCATTCACCCTCCGGCGATGAACCCGCTGGACCGACGCCCCTTGCGCATCGGCCTGACGGGAGGCATCGGGAGTGGCAAGAGCACCGTGGCCGCCATCCTGGTGGACATGGGGTGCGTCTTGATCGACACGGATGCCATCGCCCGTCGGCTGACTGAGGCAGGCGGCGCTGCATTGCCTGCAATCGCTCAAGCCTTCGGCCCGGAGATGCTCGATGCCACGGGTGCGCTTGATCGCGAGCGCATGCGCAGCCGCGTGTTCGCCGATGCGGCACAGCGCAAGCGGCTGGAAGCAATCCTGCACCCCATGATCGGCGCCGAGAGCGACACCGAGGCGCAGACGGCCGGACAGCATTCCCTGGTGTTCGACGTTCCCTTGCTTGCCGAGTCGGCACGTTGGCGCAAACGGGTGGATCGCATCCTGGTCGTCGACTGCAGCGAAGCGACTCAGGCCGAGCGCGTGATGCAACGATCCGGCTGGAGCCGTGAGGTCGTGGAGCGCGTGATTGCGCAGCAAGCACCACGCTCGGCGCGCCGCGCCATTGCGGACGCGGTGGTCAATAACGAAGGCCTGGACCTTTCGCAGTTGAGAGGCGAGGTGAGCGCGCTATGTGTCCTTTGGGATCTGCGGGCAACTGCGACCTGAACGGTGTGGAACAATTCACACCGTCGCCGGCTCTAGTCCCAAAGGCGCCATAGGCGCGGCCCCACAAGTGCCGCACAGCCTCGAATTCTGCGCTGTCGCGGTGCTGTACGCCTCCTCGGGAGGGAAATCTTGGTCCTCTACGAATACCCCTTTAATGAATGCATCCGCACCATGCTCCGCCTGGAGAATCTGTTCGACCGGCTCGGGCAGCTGATTCCGCGCGATGCTCCGATAGACCATCACTTCGCACTCGCGACGATCTTCGAGATCCTGGACGTCTCCTCGCGCGCGGACCTGAAGACCGACGTGATGAAAGAGCTGGAGCGACACAAGTACCAGCTCAATGCCTATCGAGGCAATCCAGCGATTTCCGAAACCGTGCTCGACGAGGTCGTGAATCGCATCGAGCAAGCCTTCGAAGGCCTGAACAACCTCTCAGGCAAGGCCGGTCATGCGCTGACAGCCAACGATTGGCTGATGAGCATTCGAAGCCGGATCAGCATTCCGGGTGGCACGTGCGAGTTCGATCTGCCCTCGTACTATGCATGGCAGCAGTTTCCCGCCGAACGCCGGCGAGCCGATTTGCTCCAATGGATCACGACGCTGGAGCCACTGGCCGAGGGCCTTTCGGTCCTGCTCGGATTGTTGCGTGACTCGGGTGTGCCTCATCGTGTCGTCGCACCCAGCGGCCATTATCAGCAGAGCCTGCCTCAGGGCAGGCAGTACCAGTTGCTGCGCGTGCGCGTGAACCCCGACGACGAGCTGGTGCCCGAGATCAGCGGCCACCGTCTCATGGTCGCCATACGCTTCCTGCGGCCCGATGGCGACTGGCGGCTCAAGCCCGTTACCGACGATTGCAACTTCGAGCTCTGCATATGCTCCTGAGTGCATCGAGATGAGCAATGGTGCGACGCCTTCGCAACCGAGGCAGCTCCCCTGCCCGACGTGTGGGCGGCTGAGCGCCTTCGCTCCGTCGAACCGCTGGCGGCCCTTCTGCAGCGAGCGTTGCCGAAACATCGACTTGGGCGGCTGGGCCAGCGAGAGCTACCGCATGCCGGCGCGCCCTGACCCCGACGACGATACGCGCGACCTGCCTGCGCCGCCGTGCGACGCGCATTGAAAGAACCGAGGACACTTTGACCCGCATCGACGATCCCCTCCACGACCACGAGGTCGGCTCTGCCGACGGCACGCACGACACCACGCGCATCGACGACGTCCGCATCGCGGCGGTGCGACCGTTGATCTCTCCGGCGCTCCTGCAGGACGAGTTGCCCGTGCCCGACGCCATGCAGGACATGATCGAAGCCAACCGGCGCGCGATCAGCGACGTGCTGCACGGGCGCGACGACCGCCTGCTGGCGGTCGTCGGCCCCTGCTCCATCCATGACCATGAACAGGCGATCGAGTACGCGCATCTGCTGAAGACGACGGCAGACCGTCTCAGGGAGGAGCTGCTGATCGTGATGCGGGTGTACTTCGAGAAACCCCGCACCACGGTCGGCTGGAAGGGCTACATCAACGACCCCCGGCTGGACGGCAGCTTCCGTATCAACGAAGGCCTGCGCCGGGCGCGACGGCTCTTGCTGGAGATCACCGAGCTGGGCCTGCCGACCGGGACGGAGTTCCTCGACCTGCTCAGTCCGCAATACATTGCCGACCTCGTGGCCTGGGGCGCCATTGGAGCTCGCACCACCGAGAGCCAGAGCCACCGCCAGCTCGCCTCCGGCTTGAGCTGCCCGATCGGCTTCAAGAACGGCACGGATGGAAGTGTGCAGATCGCCGCCGATGCCATCGTCGCTGCACGCGCGAGCCACGCCTTCATGGGCATGACGAAGATGGGCCAGGCTGCGATCTTCGAGACACGAGGCAACGATGACGGCCATGTGATCCTGCGCGGTGGCAGCAAGAGCCCGAACTACGATGCACAGAGCATCGAGGCCACCTGTGGCGTGCTGCGCAAGGCGGGTCTGCGCGAGCAGGTCATGGTCGATTGCTCGCATGCGAATTCGAGCAAGCAGCACCGACGCCAGATCGATGTCGGACTCGATGTGGCACGGCAGATCGTCGCGGGCGAGCGGCGCATTGTCGGTGTGATGATCGAGAGCCACCTCGAGGAAGGCCGGCAGGACCTGGTGACCGGGCAGCCGCTTCAGCGCGGCGTCTCGATCACCGATGCCTGTCTCGGCTGGACACAGACCCTGCCGCTGTTGGACCAGCTCGCTTCGGCGGTGCGCGAACGGCGCGGACAGACATGAAGACCTGCATCTACGGCGCGGGTGCGATCGGTGGGTTGATCGGAACTCGCCTTGCGCTGTACGGTGGTGTCCAGGTGAGTGCCCTGGCGCGCGGCGCGACATTGCTCGCATTGCGTCAGCACGGCTGGCGCTTGCGGCAAGGTGGCAAGCTGCTGCAGGCAGGAGCGCACGCGAGCGATCACCCGGCAGAGCTCGGGCCACAGGATCTCCTCGTCATTGCCGTGAAAGGGCCCGCGATGGCGGAGGTGGCGCGGCGCATCGGGCCGCTGCTGAAGCCGGAGACAATCGTGCTGCCGGCCATGAACGGCGTGCCGTGGTGGTTCTGCGAGGGCCTGCCTGGCATCGCGGGCGCGAGCGCAC
Organism: Burkholderiaceae bacterium; assembly: GCA_035719405.1. Taxonomy (GTDB): domain Bacteria; phylum Pseudomonadota; class Gammaproteobacteria; order Burkholderiales; family Burkholderiaceae_C; genus CAMLIZ01. Next base: position 9,835 of record DASTGE010000225.1, on the reverse strand, counting down.
TGGAGTCGGTCGATCCTGGTGGGTTCATCGCCCAGGCAATCCCCGTCAGCCACGTCATCGGGTGCGTCGTGCATGCTGCCGCCGCCATGCCGGAGCCAGGGTTGGTCGAGCATCGCATGGGGCACGGCCTCATCATCGGCGAGCCGCAAGGCAATGAGACGCCGCGTGTGCAGCGTCTGCGGGACCTCCTGACCGGTGCCGGCTTCGAAGTCACGCTGTCCGATCGCATCCGGCGCGACACTTGGTACAAGCTGTGGGGCAACCTGACGATGAACCCCGTGTCCGCCGTCACCGGCGCAAGCGCTGACCGCATCCTCGACGATCCGCTGGTGCGCGAGTTCTGCAGCGCGTCCATGCGCGAGGCGGCAGCGATCGGGGCACTGCTCGGTTGCGCGATCGAACAGACTCCCGAGGAACGTCACGCGGTCACGCGCAAGCTGGGTACGTTCAAGACCTCGATGCTGCAGGACGTAGAGGCAGGCCGCATGCTCGAGCTCGATGCGATCGTGGGCGCGGTGCGCGAACTGGGCCAGCGCGTGGGCGTGGCAACGCCGAACATCGACACGCTCTTCGGCCTCGCCCGGCTGTTTGCGCGAGTGCGCGGGCTCTATCCGGGCTGAACGCTGCGGCTCTTCAGGCCGCCTTCTTCGCCACCAGCGTCAGGATGTCGTAGCTCGCGACCAGCTCGCCGTGCTGGTTGATCACCTGAACGTCCCACGCGACCACGCCTTGCGGCGCCTGGTCCTTCTTCGCTGGCTTGTCGATCTTGCGTTTGGCAGTGAGCCGCGCCTGAATGGTGTCGCCGATGGCCACGGGTTTGATGAAGCGCAGCGTGTCGAGCCCGTAGTTGGCGAGCACAGGCCCTGGAGCCGGCCACACGAACAGGCCCGCGGCGGCCGACAGCACGAAGTAGCCGTGCGCGATGCGCTTGCCGAACTGCGTATCCCTGGCCGCGATCTCGTCGAAGTGCATGTAGAAATAGTCGCCCGAGACGCCGCCGAAGTTGACGATGTCGGCTTCGCTCACAGTTCGACGATGCGTGAGCAGCGAGTCACCGACAGTAAGGTCCTCGAAGTGGCGGCGGAACGGATGCAACTCCGACTCGCGCACCCTGCCTCCCCGCACGTACTCGCCCGTGATGGCCGTGAGCATGGTGGGTGACCCCTGCACCGCCGCGCGGTGCAGGTAGTGCTTGACTGCCCGCAGGCCGCCCAGTTCCTCACCACCGCCGGCTCGCCCCGGACCGCCGTGCTTGAGCATGGGCAGCGGCGAGCCGTGGCCGGTCGATTCGTCCGCGGCCTCACGGTCGAGGACGAGCAGGCGTCCATGCCAGGCCGCCATGTGCGGAATCGCCTGCGCGGCGACGTCGGTCGAATGCGTGACGAGCGTGGCGACGAGGCTCCCGCGGCCTCGCGCCGCCAGATCAAGCGCCTGGTCGAGGCTGTCGTACGGCATCAGCGTGCTCACCGGGCCGAACGCCTCGACCTCGTGCACCTCCGTATTTGAAAGAGGATCGGCGCACAACAGCAGCGTCGGGCAAAAGAAGGAGCCTTCACGCACGCCCTCGCCGATCGGCCGGAAGCCGTCGCGCTCGCCAAACACCAGCTCGTTGCCCTTCAGCAGCTGCGCGACACGCTCGCTCACGTCGGCCTGCTGGGCGCGGGACGCAAGCGCGCCCATGCGCACGCCCTCGACGGCCGGATCGCCCACGACCACCTTCGCTAGCCGTGCCTTGAGTGCATGTGCAACCGCTTCGATCTGTGCGCGCGGCACCAGTGCACGCCGGATCGCCGTGCACTTCTGCCCGGCCTTGACCGTCATCTCGCGCACCACCTCCTTCACGAACAGATCGAATTCAGGATCGTCGGGGGTGACATCAGGCCCGAGCAGCGCCGCATTGAGGGAATCCGCTTCGGCGTTGAAGGGCACCGAATTGCGCACGAGGCTGGGATGCACGCGCAGGGTGGCGGCCGTATTCGCCGAGCCGGTGAAGGTGACGATGTCGCTGCCGTCGAGGCGGTCCAGCAGATCGCCGGTACCCCCGATCACGAGCTGAAGGCTGCCTTCGGGCAGCAAGCCCGACTCGTGCATCATCTTCACCAGCGCTTCAGTGACGAAGGCGGTCACGGTCGCAGGCTTGGCAATGCACGGCATGCCGGCCAGGAAGCTCGGGGCAAATTTTTCGAGCAGACCCCAGACCGGAAAGTTGAAGGCATTGATATGAACCGCGACACCGCCGCGGGGCACGAGGATGTGGGTTCCCGCGAAACAGTTCTGCTTGCCGAGCGGAACGGCAGGTCCTTCGTGGATCAGGTTGCCCGAGGGCAGCTCGTTGACGCCGATGCTTGCGTACGCGTGGAGAGTCCCCGTGCCGCCTTCGATGTCGATCCAGCTGTCACTGCGCGTCGCGCCGGTGTGCATCGACAGCCCATAGAGCTGTTCCTTTCGTTCGATGAGCCAGCCGGCCAGTGCGCGCAGGCGAGCGGCGCGCTGCTGGAAGTCGAGCTTCAGCAACGCGGGGACACCGACGGAACGTCCATGGTGGAGCGCTTCACCGAAGTCGATTGAGTCGGCGTGCGTGAACGCCACCGGCCGGCCGTTGACGGCGCTGGCCAAGGTGGTCCCTGCACGGCTGCCGATCCAGCGGTCGGCGATGAAGCTCTGCAATTGCGTGGGGATCATCACCACTCCTTGGTATTCGCTGCCCCGTCCATATTCGCCCCCGGTCGCCACAAGCCGCGGTCAGCCCCCGGGCGCCAGCTTCCACGTCCCGTTTTCGATTCGCACCATCACGCGCGCCCGCGAATCGAGGCCCAGGTGATCGTTGGGCGACATGTTGAACACCCCATGCGCGCCCGGCAACTCGCGCACGCCTTCCAGCGCATCGCGCAACGCGGCGCGGAACTCCGGTGTCCCTGGCCGCGCCTTCTTCAGCGCCTGCGCGCCCGCCCGCTCCAGCAGCAAGCCCGCGTCCCACGCGTGGGCGCCGAAAGTGGACACCGTGCCCTTGCCATAAGCCGCTTCGTACTTCTCGATGTAAGCCTTGGCGCTCTTGCGCACTGGATGCGATGCAGGCAGCTGGTCGGCGACCAGGACAGGACCCGAGGGAAGGTAGGTGCCCTCGACATCCTTTCCGCCGACTCGCAGGAAGTCGTTGTTGGCCACGCCATGGGTCTGGTAGTAGCGCCCTGTGTAGCCGCGCTCCTTCAGCGCCTTCTGGGGCAACGCGGCAGGTGTGCCCGATGCCGCCACGAGCACCGCATCGGGCTTGGCCGACATCAGCTTGAGCACCTGACTTGTCACCGATGTGTCGGTGCGGTTGTAGCGCTCGTTGGCTACGATCGTGAGTCCCTTGCTGCCGGCGATCTTGTTGAACTCGTTGTACCAGCCCTCGCCGTATGCGTCGGCGAAGCCGATGTAACCCACGGTCTTGACGCCCTGGTCGGCCATATGCGAGGCAATGGCAAGCGCCATCATGATGTCGTTCTGCGGCGTCTTGAACACCCACCGGCGCTTGGCGTCCACAGGTTCCACGATGCGAGAGCTGGCCGCCATCGAGATCATCGGCGTCTGGTTCTCGGCCACCACGTCGATCATTGCCAGAGAGTTCGGCGTTACGGTCGAACCCAAGATCACGTCCACCTTCTCCTCGGTGATGAGCTTGCGCGCGTTCGCGGTCGCTGTCGTGGTGTCTGACGCGTCATCGAGCATGATGTAGCTCACCTTCTCGCCGCCAATCTGTTTGGGCAGAAGCGCGACGGTGTTCTTTTCCGGAATGCCGAGGGATGCGGCAGGACCGGTTGCCGACAGCGTGACGCCGACTTTGATGTCGGCCTGCGCAACCAGGGGCGCGAGCGCGAACAGCGCCAAGGCTGCGAGACGGGTGACACCTATCCTCATCGTTTGTCTCCTGGGGTTGTCGAAACGAGGTCGCCGCGAGGGCGAACGGCTGCCCGGCGAGCGGGACGAATGCGAGATGCGACAGCAGGCATGCCACCGAAGAACAGATCGGCCACCACCTCGCTCATTGCCTCGTGCGTCAGGGCGCCATCCGGCTTCAGCCACATGAACAGCCAATTCATCATGCCGAAGAGGAGCATGGTCAGGGGCTTGTGCAGTCCACCGGCCTCCAACTCGGGCCGAGCGGCGGCAATGGCCTGCGCGAATGCCGCGACGACGCGCCGCTCCGCGTCGAGGACGCGACGCTGCGGATCCTCGGGCAGGAACTTCACGTCCTCCGTAAGCACACGATGTTCGTGCTGCGAATCGGCGTAGTCCCTCACGAAGCGTACGATCAGCTCGCGCAGATGTGCCGCGGGCGGCAGCCCAAGCGCGGCAACATCCGAAACGATCTCCTCGAGATGGTCGACATGGCCTTGCGCGATCGCGGCCAGCAGTGCGTCCTTGTCGCGGAAGTAGTGGTAAAGCGCCGGCTTGGTCAGCCCGCACGCGGCCGCGACCTCGTTCATCGACGTGCCCGCATAACCTCGGGCGGCAAACAACTCGGCTGCCCGCACGAGCATCCCGTCGCGCTGCTGGTCGTAATCGGGGGAACGCCCACGTGGCATCGCCGGCCTGGTCCTTTCTCAGCGCTCGTCGTAGCTCACGACGACGCGCTCCGTGAGCGGGTGCGCCTGGCAGGTAAGAACGAAGCCAGCATCGAGGTCGGCCTTTTCGAGAGCGAAGTTGCGGTCCATGCGCACATGGCCTTCGAGGACCTTCGCCCGGCAGGTCGAGCAGACACCCGACTTGCATGAAAACGGAACGTCGAGCCCGGCAGAGGCGGCCGCGTCGAGGATGCTCGGATCGTTCTTCCGAAAGACGATCTCGCGCTGCAAGCCGTCACGCACGATGGTCACCTTTGCGCCGTCCGCATCCTCGGCCCGCACCTCGTGCTTCATGGCCTCGGCTGGATTGTCGACCGGCGCACCGAAGCGCTCGATGTGGATGCGCTCGGGTGGAATACCCGCTTCGCGCAAGCCGGCCTCGACCTCGTCGTTCATGTGAAACGGACCGCAGATGAAGGCATGGTCGACACTCTTCGCGTCGACCAACGTCTGCATGAACCGCAGCACGCGTTCGCGCGTCAGCCGGCCGGCATACAGCGGTGCATCCACATGCTCCTGTGTGAACACATGGTGCAGCGCGAGCCGTGTGAGGTACCTGTTTTTCAGGTCTTCGATCTCTTCCTTGAACATGGTGGTCGAGGGCCGCCGGTTACTGTAGATCAGCGTGAAACGGCTTTGCGGCTCTCGCGCGAGCACGGTCTTCATGATCGAGAGGATCGGCGTGATGCCGCTGCCACCGGCCACACCAAGGTAGTGACGCTTCGCCTGCGGATCGAGCGGGACGTAGAAGCGGCCTTGCGGCGGCATCACGTCCAGCGTATCGCCGGGCTTCAAGCGCTTGTGCACCCAATTCGAAAAGACACCGCCTGCGACCTTGCGGATACCCACTCGCAGAGTACCGTCGTCCAGACCCGAGCAGATCGAGTACGAGCGGCGCAGGTCCTGACCGTCGACATCGCCGCGCACTGTGAGGTACTGACCCTGGTGGAAGCGGAACTGGTCGCGCAGTTCAGGCGGAACGTGGAACGAGACGACCATCGCCTCGTCCGTGTCCGGCTGGATCTCACACACTCGCAGGGGGTGGAAGTGGATGCTGGTCATAGGCGGGACGCCAACCTCTCAGATCGCCTTGAAGTGCTCGAACGGCTCCCGGCATGCGAGACAGCGGTACAAGGCCTTGCATGCGGTCGCGCCGAAAGCCGACAACCGCTCGGTGTCGGTGCTGCCGCAACGCGGACACGCGACGGCCTCGCGTTCGCGACGTACCAGCCGGATCGGCACACCCTGCGTCGGCTGCACGATCCCTGGCGGCGCAATGCCGTACTCGCGCAGCTTGCGGCGCCCTTCGGCACTGATCCAATCGGTAGTCCACGCGGGCGCACGGCGCTGGCTGATCCGAACCGGCCCCAAGCCTTCGGCCTCCAGGGCAGAACGCACGCTGGCTTCGATGGCTTCGGTCGCCGGACAGCCGGAGTAGGTCGGCGTCAGCACGACTTCGAGGGCGTCGCCATGGTCGCTCACCTCGCGCACGATGCCGAGATCGACGACCGACAACGCCGGGACCTCAGGATCGAGTACGCCGTTCAGCACCGCCCAGGCTGCATCGACCCGGGAAGCGGCATTGACCTTCACCACACCCCCCCCGGATACGCCCGCTGCAGGTACTGCATCTCCGCCAGGATGTAGCCCATGTGCTCACTGTGGCGGCCACGCTTGCCGTCGCTGCGGAAGGGCGATGAAGGCGGCACGGCCAGGCCCGCTTCACCAAGCACCTCATCAACCTCCGCCTTCCAGGCTTCGCGCAGCTCCGCCCCGGTTGGACCGAGGCAGGCCGCCGCTGCCGCCTCGTCAACCGCGTCGACATCGAACAACTCCGCCGTATAAGGCCACAGCGTCACGAGTGCAGTGCGCATGCGAGCGGCCGACTCCTCGGTACCGTCGCCCAGCCGCACCACCCAGTCCGCCGCATGCTGCTGGTGATAGCGCGCCTCCTTCACCGCCTTGCCTGCGATCGCGGCCAGGTCGGCATCTGCCGATGTCGACAGCTTCTCCCACATGAGCTTCAGCCATGTGGCGATCGTGAAATTGCGCAGCACAGTAAAGCCGAAGTCGCCGCGCGGAAGTTCGACCAGCGTGACGTTGAGGAAGTCCCGCTCGTCGCGCAGGAAGGCAAGCTGGTCTTCATCGTGCCCGCTGCCGTCCAGCTTGCCTGCGTGGGTGAGCAGTGCTCGCGCTTGCCCGAGCAGGTCCAGCGCCATGTTGGCCAGGGCGATGTCTTCCTCCAGGATGGGCGCGTGGCCGGTCCATTCGCTCAGGCGCTGGGCGAGGATCAGGCATGAGTCGGCCAGACGCAGGACGTACTGGCCTTGCGGACTCCTGCCGATGGTGATGCTTGCCGTCATGACGCGCTCACATATGGTCGACTTCGCGCGGGAGCGCGTAAAACGTCGGATGGCGATAGACCTTGTCCTCCATCGGATCGAAGTACATGTCCTTGTCGCCGGGGTCCGAAGCCACGATCTGGTCGGAGCGCACCACCCAGACGCTCGTGCCTTCCTGGCGGCGGGTGTACACATCACGCGCCAGCTGGATCGCCATTTGCGGATCGGCGGCGTGGATGCTGCCGCAGTGCTTGTGGTCCAGGCCCGCCTTGTTGCGGACGAACACTTCCCACAAGGGCCACTCGTTGTTTGTCGTCATGCTGCTTGCCTCAACGGTCTTTGATCAGCCTGCCTTTACGCAGCCTGGCGCTGGTCGCGTGCCGCACGCTTGGTCGCATGTGCCATCGCGGCTTCACGCACCCAGGCGCCGTCGTCCCACGCTTTGACGCGGGCGGCAAGACGCTCCCGGTTGCAAGGCCCGTGGCCGCCGACCACGCGCCAGAACTCGGCCCAGTCGATGGGCCCGAAGTCATGGTGCTGGCGTGCCTCGTTCCACTTCAGCTGCGGATCGGGCAAGGTCACACCCAGCACCTTCGCCTGCTCAACGGTCGCGTCGATGAACTTCTGGCGCAGGTCGTCATTGCTGATGCGCTTGATGCCCCAACGCATCGACTGCTCCGAATGCAGCGACTCGGAATCGGGCGGCCCGAACATCATCAGGCTCGGCCACCACCACCGGTGAGTCGCGTCCTGCACCATCTCGCGCTGAGCGTCGGTGCCCTGCCTCATCATCGTGAGCAGTGCCTCGAAGCCCTGCCGCTGGTGAAAGCTCTCTTCCTTGCAGATGCGAACCATCGCCCTGGCGTACGGGGCATAAGAACAGCGGCAGATCGGCACCTGGTTCATGATCGCGGCGCCGTCGACCAGCCAGCCGATCACGCCGACGTCCGCCCAGGTCAGAGTCGGGTAGTTAAAGATCGAGCTGTACTTGGCCTTGCCGCTGTGCAGTGCGTCCAGCATCTGGTCGCGCGACACACCCAGCGTCTCTGCCGCGGCATAAAGATAGAGCCCGTGACCGCCCTCGTCCTGCACCTTCGCCAACAGGATGGCCTTGCGCTTGAGCGTCGGCGCACGGCCGATCCAGTTGCCCTCCGGGAGCATTCCGACGATCTCGCTGTGCGCATGCTGGCTGATCTGGCGCACCAGAGTCTTCCGGTAATGCTCCGGCATCCAGTCTTTCGCTTCGATGAACTCGCCGGCATCGATGCGCTCGTCGAAGCGACGCTGCAGTTCGACCTCCTGGGCCGTTTGCAGCGTGCGGCCCTCTTCCTTGGGGGCCAGGTCCATGGCTTGCGTATACATTCGATCTGCTCCACGACGCTCTGATGCGTCGCCCGTCACTTCAATCGTTTATCGATCACCCGGCGTGCCTTGCCGACCAACGTGCGCTCGATGGAGTCGGGCGGCTCGACATTCACCCGCGCCGTCACGCCGATGAGCGTCTTGATGCGATGCTGAAGGCCCCGTGCGATCTCGGCGGCATCGGCATTCACATGCTCCGGCAGCAGCTCGCAGCGCACCTCCAGTTCGTCAAGCAGGCCCTCGCGGGTGACGATCAACTGGTATTGCCCCGACAGTTGGCCGTGCTTCAGCACCAACTCCTCGACCTGCGTCGGGAACATGTTCACGCCGCGGATGATCAGCATGTCGTCAGTCCGCCCGACGATCTTGCCCATGCGCCGCATGCTGCGGGCCGTGGGAGGAAGAAGGCGGGTCAGGTCGCGAGTGCGGTAGCGAATGACCGGCATTGCCTCCTTGGTGAGCGAGGTGAAGACCAGTTCCCCTTCCTCGCCATCGGGCAGCGGCTCGCCGGACTCCGGGTCGATGATCTCGGGATAGAAGTGGTCTTCCCAGATCGCCGGGCCGTCCTTTGTTTCGACGCACTCGCTGGCCACTCCCGGGCCCATCACCTCCGACAGGCCGTAAATGTCGACTGCGTCGATACCGGCCGCGGCCTCGATCTCCTGCCGCATCGCCTCGGTCCACGGCTCGGCGCCGAAGATGCCGACGCGCAGCGAACTCTCGCGGGGGTCCATGCCCTGCCTGCGGAACTCCTCGATGATGACCTGCATGTAGCTCGGCGTCACCATGATGATGTCGGGCTTGAAGTCGACGATCAGCTGGACCTGCCTCTCGGTCTGACCGCCCGACATCGGAACGACGGTACACCCCAGCTTCTCGGCGCCGTAGTGCGCACCCAACCCCCCGGTGAAAAGGCCGTAGCCGTAGGCGACATGAACGATGTCACCGGGCTTTCCCCCGCCGGCGCGGATCGAGCGCGCGACGAGATGGGCCCAGGTCTCGATATCGTTCTTCGTATAGCCCACCACCGTCGGCTTCCCGGTGGTACCCGACGACGCATGGATGCGCACCACCCGCTCGCGGGCGATTGCAAACATGGCGAAGGGATAGTGGTCACGCAAATCCTGCTTGGTGGTAAAGGGAAACTTGGCAATGTCAGCCAAGGACTTGCAGTCCGACGGATGAACGCCCCTGCCGTCGAACACCTGCCGGTAGTGCGGCACGTTGTCGTACGCGTGCTGCAAGGACCATTGCATGCGCTTGAGCTGCAGGGCTTGCAGTTCATCCGCACTGGCGCGCTCGATGCGTTCGAGAAGGGGGCTGGGCACGAGGGGCTCCTGCCGGGCAGGCATTCATTGACCGACCGGTAAGTAAATCGTAGACGCGAAGAGGGCTTGCGCCAAGTCAAACGCGCTAGGGGAAATCCCGCGCTCGACGACCTGCCGTCTTCACATCCCGCTCAGACTCCATCCCGTCTCGGCTACCTCTCGACCTCGCGCACAGTCCAGCGCAGCTCCAACAGCG
>DASTGE010000224.1:0-3012 GCA_035719405.1 Burkholderiaceae bacterium | reverse complement strand
ACTTCTTCGCCTCGCCGCCGAACTTCGACGCCAGGATCGTCGTGATGGCCGCCGTCAGCGTGGTCTTGCCATGGTCCACGTGACCGATCGTGCCCACGTTCACGTGCGGCTTGGTCCGTTCAAACTTGCTTTTTGCCATTTTGCGCGCTCCTAGCGGTCGTCCCGTGATGCATGCTTAAGAAGTGGTGCCCATGACGCGGATCGAACGCGTGACCTCTCCCTTACCAAGGGAGTGCTCTACCACTGAGCCACATGGGCATCGACACGGGTCTGGGCTCGTTGCCGGGCACAGACCTTTGCCGACGATTCATCGTTGCCAGCAAATGGAGCGGGAGACGGGAATCGAACCCGCGTCAACAGCTTGGAAGGCTGAGGTTCTACCATTGAACTACTCCCGCTTCGATCAGAGCTCTCTGGTTTCGCTGGTGGAGGGGGTTGGATTCGAACCAACGTAGGCGTAAGCCAACAGATTTACAGTCTGCCCCCTTTAGCCACTCGGGCACCCCTCCGCGGCGAACCGCAGACTATAGCACAGGACTTACTAATCGCCAAAAGCTGCGCTGCGTGCGTTATTCGCACTTCGCGCTTCCCGTCCAGTTGATCGGCTTGCCGAGCCCCTTCTCGAGGATGAAGTGGTTCGCTGAACTGAAATGACTGCATCCCATGAAAGGCACAGGTCCGCGCGTCGCGGAAAGGGGCGACGGATGGTTGCTTTGCAGGATGAGATGCCCCTCGCCCGACGCCTCGATCGCTGCTCGCCGGGCCTGGGCACGAGCGCCCCAGAGCATGAAGACCTTGGGGCCCGGGTCGTGGGAAACGGCGTTGACCAGCGCATCGCTCAGAGATTCCCATCCGCGATTTGAATGACTTGCAGGGGACGCGTCCTCGACGGTGAACGACGTGTTGAGCAAGAGTACACCTTGCCTCGCCCAATGCCCAAGATGACCATCGGCGGGCGGCGCGCAGCCAAGATCTCGCTGCAATTCCTTATAGATGTTGCGAAGGCTCGGCGGAAGTTTCTGGCCGGGCGGTACGGAGAACGCAAGGCCTTCCGCCTGCCCGACGCCGTGGTAGGGATCCTGACCAAGGATGACGACCCGGACCCGCTGGCGCGGCGTCAGTTCGAGGGCGCGCAGCACCCGCGACGGATAGATGACCGCGCCGGCCGCCTGCCGCGCGCGAAGATGGGCAAGCAAAGAACCGCCCGCCGGTGACGATGCCCATTCGGAGACCACCGGCCGCCATGCCGGTGGCACCTGCTCGATCTGCGTCTCGACCGACCCCTGAAGCCGATTGGGTGCGGAAGAGTCGTAAAGCAAGGATGGGTTCACGAGAAGAGATGAGACAAGGCAGCGCCTGGATCGGCGGCGCGCATAAAGGCTTCTCCCACGAGGAATGCGCTTACCCCTCCCTCGCCCAAGCGCTGCACATCCGCGCGCTCGAGGATCCCCGATTCGGCCACGAGAAGCCGGCCACCGGGGACGTGAGGCAGCAGCCGGAGCGTCGTGTCCAGCGACACTTCGAAGGTTTTCAGGTTCCGGTTGTTGACCCCCATGAGCGGCGATCTCAGCTTCAGCGCACGATCGAGTTCGCCCCGGTCGTGCACCTCGACGAGAACGGCGAGCCCCAGAGACATGGCGCACGCTTCGAGATCCGCCATGCGCGCGTCGTCGAGGCAGGCAGCAATCAGCAGGATGCAGTCAGCACCCATGTCTCGCGCCTCGAACACCTGGTATTCGTCAATGATGAAGTCCTTGCGCAGAACGGGCAGGGCGCACGCCGCTCGCGCCGTGCGGAGATCGTCGGAACCACCTTGGAAGAACTGCCGATCGGTGAGAACGCTCAGCGCCGCGGCCCCGCCTCGCTCGTAGCTCGGCGCGATCTCGCCGGGCATGAACCGCTCGCGCAGAACCCCTTTGCTCGGGCTCGCCTTCTTGATTTCGGCAATGACCGCCGGCCGCCCGGCATCAGCCTTCGCTCGAAGGGCACCGACGAAATCACGCACGTCCCGGCGGGCCTCTGCATCCCTACGGAGGGACGCAAGGTCCCGTGCGAGCTTGGCCGCAGCCACTTCTTCGCGCTTGACCGCGACGATGCGCTGCAGGATGTCCTTGCCTTTATCGCTCATGCCTGCTTGAACTTTTGTGTGACCGCGACGAACTGGCTCAGTTTGGCCAGCGCCCTGCCCGATGCCACCGCCTCGCGGGCCCGCTTCACCCCCTCGCCAATCGACGCTGCGACGCCGGCCGCGTAAAGCGCGCCGCCCGCGTTCAGCAGCACGATGTCGCGGATCGGGCCATCCTCGTTAGCCAGCGCACGTTGGATGCACTGCACCGACTCCTCCTTGCCGGCCACTTTGAGCACTCGGGTGTCGTACACCGGCAAGCCGAAGTCACTTGGATGGATCGTGTATTCCTTGACCTCGCCGTCGATCAACTCGCCCACCATCGTCTCTCCCGACAGGGAGATCTCGTCCATGCCGTTCATGCCGTAGACGACCAGCACATGCTCCGACTGCAGGCGCTGAAGCACGCGCACCTGGATGCCGACGAGGTCGGGATGAAACACGCCCATCAGCTGGTTTGGTGCTCCCGCCGGGTTGGTGAGCGGGCCGAGGATGTTGAAGATGGTTCGCACGCCCAGTTCTTTCCGGACGGGCGCCGCGTGCTTCATCGAGGCATGATGGTTCGGCGCGAACATGAAGCCGATGCCTGTTTCCTCCATGCAGATTGCCACCTGCTCGGGCGTGAGCGCGATGTTGGCACCCATCGCCTCCAGCACGTCGGCGCTTCCCGAGGTGGAGGAGACACCTCGGCCGCCATGCTTGGCGATACGGGCACCGCACGATGCGGCGACGATCATTGCTGCCGTCGAGATGTTGAAGGTATGTGCTGCATCGCCGCCGGTGCCGCACAAATCGACCAGGTGACGTCGGTCGGTCACGGTCACGGGAGTGGCGAACTCACGCATGACCTGTGCCGCGGCCGCGATCTCGCCGATGGTTTCCTTCTT
>DASTGE010000223.1:0-2414 GCA_035719405.1 Burkholderiaceae bacterium | reverse complement strand
GAGCGGCTAATGCTCGAGAGCGGGCTGCGGCGCGCGGTGGAGCGCGGCGAGCTGGAGCTGCATTACCAGCCGAAGATGAGCCTCCGCACGCGCGGCATCACCGGAGTGGAGGCACTGATGCGGTGGCGTCATCCCGTGCTGGGAATGGTCTCGCCTGCGCAATTCATTCCGATCGCCGAGGAAACCGGGCTCATCGAATCGATCGGCTGCTGGGCGTTGAGGCAGGCCTGCACCGACGCGGTCGCGTGGGACAAGCAGGGACTGCCGCCGCTGCAGATGAGCGTGAACCTGTCGGCCCGGCAGCTGAATAACCGACGCCTGGTGTCCGACGTCTCGGCGATTCTTTCGGAGACTGGCTTCGACCCTTCGCGACTGGAGTTGGAGATCACCGAAAGCGCCATGATGCGCAACCCCGAGCACGCAGCCGCCCTGCTCAGGCAGCTGCGCGACCAGGGCGTGAGCCTGGCGATCGACGACTTCGGCACCGGCTATTCGTCGCTGTCGTACCTGACGCGCTTCGCGCTCACCACCGTCAAGATCGACCGCTCATTCGTCAAGGACCTGGCCGAAAGCTCTGCTTCACAGGCACTGACCGCAGGCATCGTCACGCTCGCACACGGCTTGGGCATGAAGGTCGTGGCCGAAGGCGTGGAGACCATCGAGCAGCTCGGTTGCCTGCGCAGCCACGCCTGCGACGAAATCCAGGGCTTCTGGCTGTGCAAGCCTCTTCCCGCGGACGAGGCGCTCGCCTTCATGGCGCGCCACCTGCGGCAACCGTTCGCGGCAGTGGCGGCCTGACGCTTCCGGCGCACGGGCTGCCATTTCGCGACCATTCCCCGACGCGGGCGCGTCGGGTTGTTCATTCCTCAGTTGGGAGTTTGATTGATGAGAAAAACACTGGAACAGACGATCGAGGCCATTCACGCCCTGGACCTCGAACCGATCAAGTTCAAGGCGATGCGCCATGATGACGGATACGGCTGGTCCAAGGAGCATGCCGAGCATGTGGCGCAGAACTACAAGCGCTACCTGATCCTGCACGCCAGGTACCCGGAAATGACGCTCGCCCCCGACCGCGACACAGATCGCTTCTGGCACACGCACATCCTCGACACCCGCAAGTACGCGGCGGATTGCGACGCGACATTCGGGCATTTCCTGCATCACTTCCCTTACCTGGGCTTGCGTGGTGAGTCGGATGCCCGTGCGGCCGAGGACGCGTTCACGGAAATGCAGCATCTGTATTTGCTCGAATTCGGCGAGACGCTCAGCGCCGTCCGCAGCACGGCGGTCGCGAAACGGGAGGCCGCGGCTCACGCAGATGCCGCCTGGTGTGCGGTGGAGACGACCAGGCCTGCGAAGGCTGCGTGGTGTGCGGTGGAGTCCGATACCGCCAAGGGCGCATGGTGCGCGGTGGAGTCTGGCACGAAGGCCGAGGCCGCGTGGTGTGCGGTGGAGACCACCAAGCCTGCAAAGGCCGCGTGGTGCGCCGTCGAGTCCGATACCCCCAAGGCCGCATGGTGCGCGGTCGAATCAGGCGCGAAGGTCGAGGCAGCATGGTGCGCGGTGGAGACGAGCAAGCCTGTGAAGGCCGCATGGTGCGCCGTCGAGTCCAATACGACCAAGGCCGCATGGTGCGCGGTGGAGTCAGGCAAGACGAGCGAAATTGCGCAGGACGCACAGCAGCATGAGCTGACAGCGCAGACCTCTGCCTGATCACCTGGCTTGAGAACCCCCTCGTAGGGTTCCTCCTTCCCGGCGTCCGCGCGCATCCACCGCCTGCGGGCGCCGGTCCGATCCGAATCGAAAACGCTTTCCTTGCTGCTGCCACAGCATCCAGCCCGGCCACGTCTGTCGCCGGGCTTTCGTTCATCTGTCCGAAGACTGTTCGCAATTGTCATCGGAGAAAACATCAATTGCGCGTCGATTGTGTCTTTCTCCTGCCTCCTTATGGAGACGGCCGCTCCTCACCCCGCCCGAAGGGCCAGCACGAAGCAGGTGCCGCCGCTCTCTCTCGCCTCGCAGCGCACGCTGCCTCCGTGCCGCTCGGCGATCTGCTTGACCAAGCTCAGCCCGAGCCCGACCCCGCCGGCCTGCTCGGCATGTCCCGGAAGACGGAAGAACGGCTCGAAGATGCGCTCCCGCATCGACTCAGGCACGCCCGGTCCGCGGTCGCACACACGCGCCTGGACCGACGCACCCTCGGCGCGAAGCTCCAGCATGACATCGTCGCCTCCATAGCGTCGCGCGTTCTCCAGCAGGTTGCGCAGGGCGCGGCGCAGCAGCCGCTCATCGCCGTGCACAGCAGGCACATGGCCGCTCGCCTGCAGATCGGCCCCGATCCGCGAGCCCTCCTCGGCTGCCAGTGCCACCAGATCCACCGCTTCGTCGCGCTCGAGAGACGCCTGCGCATC
>DASTGE010000222.1:0-4163 GCA_035719405.1 Burkholderiaceae bacterium | reverse complement strand
GAAAAAAAGCCGCAGGCGACATATCGGGACAAGGGTTTTTGAAACGTCAACGCCAAGTTTCTTGGGAATGTCCAATAACGGGTTTTTTCGGGTGTTTTTCACGATCGCCGAAATCGGCGGTCACGTTGGCCGAATTAGCCGGTCACGATGCCGAAACGGTCGGTCACGATCCACCGAAAGGACGGTCAGGTCACGATGGCCGAACCGGCGGTCACGATGCCGAAATCGGCGGTCACGTTGCTCCGAAATACGCAGACAGTCGCTGTGTTTTAGCGAACTCCTGTGCCGAGGCGAACGCGCTGCGGCGCCAGTGTCGTATTGCACCGCCGCCTACAGGCTGCGAATGAAGTCAAACACTTGGTTCGGCGAGTCCACGACGACGCTGTCTCCGTTGTGGTGCGAGGCGCGGGTCAGTCCGGCGCATCGTCCATGCCGGCGGGCAAGTTGAGGTCCAGCAGCCGTACGCTGGACGTGTCAGCGCTGGATGAGGGCCCGGCGTCTGCGGGCGGGGAAGGCATCTCATCGTCCGCCTCCACCTTCGCCGCGGGCGCCTGTTGGGAGGAAGCAGGTTGCCCGGAATCGGACTTGAACTGCTGCAAGAATGCGTCACCGTAGTCAATGCGCAGCTCCTTGCCGATCGCGTTGTTCAGCGCCACCACCGCGATCACTGTCTCGCGGGCGGGCTTGCCGTTCTTGTCGGTCAAGCGCACCTCGAAGGGCACGAACTCGGCGTTCAGGCGCTCTCGGTCGTAGGTGGGCTGCGCGGTGTGCGGCAGCAACGCGGTGTTGGCGAAGGCCAGGTCGTTGGCGCAACCTTGCGCGGAATAGACGGTGAGCTTGCCGCCGGGTCGGGGGGCGTCCAGGGAATAGCGCACATAGTCCGGATGCTGCGCTTCGAGGGTTTCGATGTCCTGGTCGCTGGCAGCGAACACGCCCATGTAAAAGCCCAGGATGCGCCCGTTGCTCAGCACAGGCTGCTGCTCAGCGGCGTAGCCCGACTTCAGGAACAGCCCGTACTGGTCGGCCAGCATGCGCTCGTGCAGGGGCACTTCGTTGCGGTCCAGACGGCGCGGCTCGCAGGGCCAGGCATCGGTCGATTCCTCGCGGATCAGCCGCTCGAACTCCGCGCGCGCGTTGTCCAGCAGCCGCTCGCGAACCTCGGCCACCTGCTTGGGAAGCAATCCGACACGGGGGTCGCGGCACAGGCGGTTGAAGTAAGTCTTGTAGCCTTTGGCCAGTTCGATGCCGCGCAGCTTGACATTCGGATGGCACTTGCCGTCCTCTGTGGCATAGCGTTGATGGACACGGCTCAGGGGGGCCGTCAGGTCGCGCAAGGGGAACTTGTGGTTGTTGGCCTCCACCGGCTCCATCGGATGACGCACGATGGTGGCGCCGTCCTCATCGAGCGACCAGATGGGCTGGCCGCTGGTGAGGTCGCAGCGCGGCAATTGGGGGATGAAGGCCGTGCGCGCCTGGTCGATGGCACGCTCCACGAGCACCGTGCGCGGCCGAAGCGCACTTGACGAGGCTCCTTCCTGCTTGATGCGAATGGCCTCGGCCATCTGCTTGACGTGGCCCGCGGCACCCCGCCGCTTGGCACCGGCCTTGACGATTTCGTCGTTGCTGTAGCGTGTCTGCAGCAGGCCGAGATGATCCAGCACCGCCTGCAAGGCCGGCGCGCCCCCGTTATGGTCAGCCATCTCCACAATGTCCCCGGGTGTGAATCCAGCCTTCCTGAATTGCACATGCGTTAGCAGCACCTTGTCCAGCGCCTGCGCGCCGCCGATGTTGGAGGCGATAGCCACGATCTGCGGGTCCGTGAAGCCGGCATCCTTGAGCTTCTGGTGCGTCAGCAGCACCTTGTCCAGCGCCTGCGAGCCGCCGTTGTTGGAGGCGATGGCCACGATCTGCGGGTCCGTGAAGCCGGCGTCTTTGAGCTTCTGGTGCGTTAGCAGCACCTTGTCCAGCGCCTGGGAGCCACCGTCGTTGGAGGCAATGGCCAGGATCTCCTTTTCCGATAGCCCCGTATCCATCAATGCGAGGGCGTTGTCGCGCAGGTAGCACAAGGTCTTCCCGCCGCCACTGGTCCGCCGGATCTTTTCCTCGTCCTGCGGCGACAGATTCAGGACCCACCCTGGATTGACGCCGGCCGCTGAAGCGGCTGCCGGCGGACCCGGCTCACCGCGCGGTGGCGATTGCGCAGCTCGCGGCCTTGCACCGGCAGTACTTGACGATGGAAAGTCCTGCCGGGGCGCAGACGCAGAACGCCGAGTGCGCTTGAGGGGCCGCAGCTGCTCATGTTCGTTCGATTCCGGCGGCGGGGCGGAGATGGAGGTGTCGGGCGCGCCTGGGGGCGTGGGCCGGCTGGGCGAGCGCGAATTTGGGAGCCGAGGGATGTCCATTCCCAGAGTTCACAACAACACAGCGGCTGTGTGGCAGCGCGCGCGAATCGAAGCCCTTGCTGCCGAAGTAAGCACGGCAACACCACCTTGATGGCGTTGGCCGCTGATTTGAGATCTTCTGTCGCCCAACGCGCTGCTTGTGTCGAAGAACTTATATTCCGCTAGTGTGAACGAATAATGGGCTAGTAATAAAATTACTGGAAATAAAGCATTGGCGCGGGCTTGGCGCCGTTTTGACAACTTTCGACTGGAGTTGCGTAACAGCAACATCGCCCACAGTTTGAACTCAAATTCCGTTAAAACGTGGTTGTTTTGAACGCATAGACTGCAAGCATCTTGCTCCCTACTAGCTTCCGTTACGCGCATTATTTGGACGGGGAGAGATATCATGAGGAGCATTCAACCTTGGGGCATTCTCTGGCGCATTATTGGTCCCTTCCCGGCATCGTCAAGGATGTGATTCGATGGCATGATGTACCCGCCAATTGTGGCGGTCAAGCTGCTCAAGCACTTGCTGCACTGGTGCAGCTTGCTGAGCATGCAATGGACGGTCACCATGTTCTGAAGGATGACGACCGAGTCGAAGAACTGCTAGGTCTTTCAGGGGTTCACAGAAGGTACCTCGAGGAGATATCACAAGAGTACGCTGACTTAGTCGACGAAGTATTGCTGACGGCGGCTTCGCAAACGCTACTGATGCATGCAGAATCTTGAGCACAGACAGATGGTAGCTATAATTCTTCAGGGATTCGCACTGGTTATAATGCTATGGGCACTATTTAGAGTAGTGGGCCAGTACGTTTTATGCCTTGGCTCTGGAAGCGATTGGGGATTCAAGTTCCGAGGAATTGTCGTAGAGATTACATATGGTCAAATTGACGGTGCTCCCCTGAGTTGCTACTCGGCTGCGCCAACCAGAGGGCAATGGTCTGACGTGTTGAGTCCCGAGACTCATCGAGGTTGTACGGTCGCTCTTGAAAGCTTGAGAGCTGACATCGCCCGCAGGGGCAGTAGGAGTACCGCCATCGCACAAGCGGTGGGGCTCATTTCTTTTCCGGAGCCTCGGCCCGTTCAGGCCTCGTCGTAGTCGACCTCGGTCGGGGCGCCCATGAGGCGCTCGAATTCGTCCTGCCCCATGGTTGCCCAGTCGTCGTCGATTTCACTCTTGGCGTAGTGCTGGATCACCATGGCCTGAACCAAGGGCGATTGCCATTCGCCACTTGACAATCGTTTCATGACAATCCGCGAGGTTGCGCCCGACGACTCGGCTTGGTCCCGGACCCGGCGCACCCACTCGGCCTGCTCTTCCGGATGGAGCCTGGCGAACTGTTCACGGACTAGAGTGAAGCGACGATGCCATTCGGCGTCTTCGACCTCGCGCCTGGTTGGCGGGACGGGGGTAGCCTTGTGCTCGATCACTTCGTCTGCGGTCGCAGCCGCAGAACCGCCCTGCCCTGCCCCACCCTCCTCTCTCGCCTTGTTGACAATGATGGTGCGAAGGTACGCACCGGCGTTCCCGATGCGCGGCCGATCTGCCCCACTCAGGAAGCGCTCGAAGCGCTCGAGCCCCTCGGAGACGGCCATACTTCCGAAACCGCGTTCAAGCTCTTCGATGACCGTGTCGCGGATGCCGAGCTTGCCGCCGCGGAGGATGTTCGTCACATCGGGCGGGACCGGGGCGATCCGGTCCATCCGGCGCGTGGTCTTCTTGACGCCGAACTGCACCAACTCGACTTCGCGCCCGCGCCGGAATTCGACTAG
>DASTGE010000221.1:0-7842 GCA_035719405.1 Burkholderiaceae bacterium | reverse complement strand
GCGCCGCTTGCTCTCGCCTGTTGTACGTTAATGCGACAGAACCGCGCGAAGCATGGGGCGGGGTGCTCGGCGTCACCAAGGGCCTGTACGCGAAATACGGCGACAGGCTGATGGATACGCCTCTAAGCGAATCAGCCTACATCGGCGCCGCCATCGGTGCCGCCTGCTGCGGCATGCGCCCGGTGGCCGAGCTGATGTTCATTGACTTCATGGGCGTGTGCTTCGACCAGATCTACAAACAGGCGGCGAAGTTCAGGTACATGTTCGGCGGCAAGGCCGAGACGCCGGTGGTCATCCGCGCAATGGTCGGTGCGGGCTTCAGGGCTGCAGCACAGCATTCGCAGATGCTGACGCCGATCTTCACGCACATCCCGGGTCTGAAGGTCGTATGCCCGAGCACGCCCTACGACACCAAGGGGCTTCTGATCCAAAGCATCCGCGACAACGATCCGGTCATCTTCTGCGAGCACAAGAACCTCTACGGCTTCGAAGGCGAGGTGCCGGAGGCAAGCTATGCCATTCCCTTCGGCGAAGCCAACATCGTGCGCGAAGACACGGACGCGAGCATCGTGGCCTACGGCCTGATGGTGCATCGCGCGTTGGACGTGATCGACTTGCGCACACTGAGCCCGCTGGACCTCGACACGGTGCTGGAAAGCGTCGAGAAGACGGGCCGGCTGGTGTGCGTCGACGAAGCCAATCCACGCTGCAGCATCGCGGCCGATATCTCGTCGCAGGTGGCACAGCAGGCCTTCGGTGCACTCAAAGCCGCCATCGAGATGGTTACGCCGCCGCATGTGCCGGTGCCGTTCTCGCCGGTCCTGGAGGATCTTTACATCCCGAGCGCGGCGCAGGTCGCCGCCGCCGTAAAGCGCACGCTCAACAAAGGAGGCAAGCACTGATGGGCCGCTCTATCACACCCCTGATCATGCCGAAGTGGGGCCTGGAGATGCGCGAAGGGACGATCGGCTGGCTGGTCGACGAAGGCGATCGCATCGAGGTCGGCACGCCTGTGATCGACGTCGAGACCGACAAGATCTCCAACGCGGTCGAGGCTCCGGACGCGGGGCTGCTGCGCCGAAAGGTGGCGCAGGAGGGCGAGTCGCTGCCGGTGAAAGCACTGCTGGCAGTGCTGGCCGAGCCTGAAGTCGGTGATGCGGACATCGACGCTTATATCGCCGCGTACGAGGTCCCCACCAGGGACGATGAAGGCGAGGCATCGGGCCCCGACTTCGAATGGGTTGACGTCGGCGGCATCCGGGTTCGCTACGCGCGCCGGGGCCCGGAACGCGGCCTGCCCGTCCTGCTGCTTCATGGTTTTGGCGGCGACATCGGGAACTGGCTGTTCAACATCGACGCGCTGGCTCAAGACGCGCCGGTGATTGCGTTGGACCTGCCCGGCCACGGGCAGTCGGATGTGGAACTGCCGGATGCATCGCTGTCGGGTCTGGCCGGCTTCGTCGCGTCGTTCCTTGACCAGCTGGACGTGGAGCGCGTGCAGGTGGTGGGCCATTCGATGGGCGGTGCGATCGCAGCGAGGCTGGCGCTCGATCATCCACGACGCGTCACCTCGCTGGCGTTGGTCAACAGCGCCGGACTGGGCAGCGAGATCGACATCGACTACATCGAAGGCTTCGTGCGCGCCGGGTCGCGGCGCGAACTCAAGCCGGTGGTCGAACGGCTGTTCGCCGATCCGGCGCTGGCAAGCCGGCAGTTGATCGACGACCTGCTGAAGTACAAGCGGCTCGATGGCGTGGGCTCGCTGCTGGAGACGCTTTCCGATGCATTGTTCGCGGGGGGCAGGCAGGCCGAAATGCCGGCGCAGCAGCTTGACGCGTCGCACCTTCCGACGTTGGTGGTCTGGGGAGAGGACGATCGGATCATCCCCGCGTCTCATGCCACTCAGGCGCCGGAAGGGGCCACGGTGGTAACGCTGCCGGGCGCAGGGCACATGGCGATGATGGAAAAAGCAGGAGAAGTGAACAGGCTGTTGAAGGCACACATCTCCCGCGTCGGCTGAACTCACGGCCCCTCACCGCAACCATGGCGATCGGCAGAGGGTACAACCTGCTTGCATGCAACTGCCTCTCTTCGGCTTCGTCACACTTCATCGTGATCCGCTGCGTGATGGCACGCATTGCGAGGCGGAGTGGATGGAAGGCTGCGCTGCCAGCGGTCGCGCCGTCGCGCACCTGTGGCATGCGCCGGCCGGGTTCGTCGTGCCACGTCGCTACACGGCGCTTCCCGGCTGGAAATCGCTGCCTTCGCACCTGGCCGCCGCCGTGCACGTGCGCGCCTCGGGCGGGGGACTCGTGCCTCAAGGCCCGGGCGTGTGGAACCTGAGCCTGATCTGGCCCGCGGGCAGCGCGACGCCGAACGACACCGGTGCCATCTATGCGGCCTTCTGCGACGCGCTCGCTGCGGCCTTTGCGCGGCTCGGCATCCACGCCGCGCCCCAAGCGGTCGAGGGATCGTTCTGCGACGGCCGCTACAACCTCGCGGTGCAGGGGCGCAAGCTGGTGGGCACGGCGCAGGCATGGCGTCGGGTGAACGGCCGCCCTGTAGTGCTGGCGCACGCCGTGATCGTGGTGAACGCCGATCCCGAAGAGATCACGGCGAGAGCCAACGACTTCGAGCGGGCACTCTGCACGACCACACGTTACCGCGCGGACTCACTCACCAGCGTCGCCCGCGAGGCCAGGGCCGATGCCCGCGAACCGCCGGATTTGGAGCGCTGGGTGATCGCCGTGCTCGCGGAGCAGTTTGCCCGGATGGTGCCGCCTCGATCCCTTGCGCAGACGATCGCGGGCCCCGGCGACGTCGGGCCGTCCGTGTAAAGTGCTCGATTGCGGGCCCCGCCTCGAGCGTTGGCCTGGAGCGATGGAGGCAGCCCATGGACAGGCGTCAGCACGAGCACATCCAGACGGTGATGCGATTGGCGGGCGAAGGACGGCTGCCGGCGCTCGACGAATCGTCCAATGCCGAACCCGAGACGCTGATCCGCGACAGCTGGACGCGCTGCGTCCAGCAGTACCGGCTCGATCCGACGCGAATGCAGGAGGCGGTGATCCTGCCGATCGAGCGTGTGCGCGAGCACCAGGAACGTCTCGAGGAGTTCCTCGGCATCGCGCGCCACGGACTGGAGGCGCTGTACCAGCAGGTGGCCGGCATGGGCTACTGTGTGCTGCTCACCGATGCCCGCAGCGTCACCGTCGACTTCATCGGCGACCTGCGGCTCGACGCGACGCTGCGGCGGGTGGGCCTGCATCTGGGCAGCGACTGGAGCGAGGCCAACGCCGGCACCTGCGGAGTCGGCACTGCCATCGTCACCGGGCAGGCGCTGACGGTCCACCAGGACGATCACTTCGACGCCACGCACATCGCGCTGACCTGCACGGCCGCGCCCGTGTATGACCCGCTCGGCCGGCTCAACGCCATCCTCGACATCTCGGCGCTCACCTCACCCCAGGCCAAGAACAGCCAGCACCTGGCCCTGCAGCTGGTGAAGGTCTACGCGAGCCGCGTCGAGAACGCGAACTTCCTGCGCTGGTTCCGCAACGACTGGGTGCTGAAGCTGCATCCGTCGTCGGAATTCGTGGAGATCAGCCCCCGACCATCTCGTGGCGCTCGATGGCGGCGGCCGCATCGTGGGCCATAACCGCCCGGCCCAAGTGATGCTCGAAGCCGAGCATGGCAGCACGGTGCTGGGGCTGCCCTTCGGGCAGCTGTTCAACGCGCGCTTCGACGACCTGGGGCGCTACATGCGGGCGATGCCAGGCGCCAAGCGCGCCGTGACACTCGCGCGCACGCACCGCGTGCTGTTCCTTCATGCGGTGCCACCGCCATCCCGCCTCAGCGCCGCGCCCTCCGGGATCAGGACACCCGCGCTCGAGCCTGCGGTGCCGGCGCCGTTGGCACGGCTTTCCGGCGGCGACGCTGTGCTCGACCGGCAGATCCAGCGCGCGTCGCGCCTCATCGACACTCCCGTGAGCGTCCTCATCACCGGGGAGACAGGCAGCGGCAAGGAGTACTTCGCGAAGGCGATCCACGCGGCAAGCCAGCGCAGCGGCAAATCCTTCGTCGCGGTGAATTGCGCTGCAATTCCCGAGACGCTGATCGAAAGCGAGCTGTTCGGTCACTTGCCCGGCAGCTTCAGCGGCGCCTCTTCAAAGGGCAAGCGCGGGCTGATCCGGGAAGCGGACGGTGGAACATTGTTCCTCGACGAGATCGGCGATATGCCGCTGCCCTTGCAAGCACGCCTGTTGCGCGTACTCGCCGAACGCAAGGTACTGCCCATCGGCGCGACGCGCGCAGCAAAGGTCGACGTTCGCGTGATCGCGGCCACCCACGTGGACCTGCCCGGCCTCGTGCGCGCCGGTCGCTTCCGCGATGACCTGTACTACCGGCTCGCGGGTGCGCACCTGACGCTGCCGCCGCTGCGAGAGCGCCGCGACCTGAAGTGGCTGATTCACAAACTGCTGCAGGACGCCGACCGGCCGGCCACGTTCGCGCATGAAGCGCAGGAGTGGTTGCTTGCCTATCACTGGCCCGGCAATCTTCGGGAGCTGAAGAACGCAGTCGACTTCGCAACTGCGATGGCGGGCAGCAACCGCAGTGGCCTGATCGGGCTGGCGGAGCTGCCTGACTCGCTTCTCGGCGACGCCGTTGCGGGCGGCGCGACGGACAGCATGAACCCCTGTGCTGCCCGGTTGTCACCGCATCCGCCCGAAGCACAACTGCTGCTGCAATATCTGAGAGCGGCCAACTGGAACGTCAGCGCCGTGGCCCATCGAATGGGCGTTGCGCGTATGACAATCTACCGGCGAATGAAGCGATGGGGGATCCGCGAGCCCTGACAGCACGCTCCATCTTCAAGGCGGCGCAGACAATGCGCGCCGAGGAGACACAAATTGACCGAAGACATGCGACGCGTTTTCCTGGGTGGAACCTGCGGCAAGCCGAGTGATCCGGACTATCACCGGTGGCGCGAAGACCTGGTCGTGCCCGCGCTGGTTGCGGCCGGGGTGCCTCAGGAGCTGCTCTTCAATCCGGTGGTGGACGTTTGGAACGAAGCCGCGCAACGGCAGGAAGACGAGGTCAAGAACGATCCTGACACGATCCTCTTTTTCTACATCGGCAGCCCGCGCAATGGTGAAAGCGTTGTCTCGTCCTACAGTCTGGTCGAATTGACGATGGCCCTGTACGATCACCAGGACCGCGTCGCTGCCGTCTTCGATCTTTCCAACAGCCCTGCTCACGCCGCCAAGGTGATGAGGAAGGTCCACCGGGACCTGACGAGGCGCTTTCCTCACGCCCCGATCTTCGACTCGATGGAACCGGCACTCGCATGGCTTGCCACTTCCACTCACTCATGACGACATGAACTTCGACCACAACGAGACCCTGGAACTCGCGCTGCAGCGCAATGTGCGCGACGCTTTGATGGAAGACATCGGACGCGGCGACTGGACCGCCCGATTGGTGCCTGCCGAGCGGCGCGTCGAGGCGCAGGTGGTCGCCAAGGAAGCGGCAGTGATATGCGGACGTCCGTGGTTCGATGCCTGCGTGCTCGCGCTCGACCCGCGCGCCGTCGTCTCTTGGCAAACAGCCGAGGGTCAGGCTGTTGAAACGGGCACGGTGGTCTGCCGCATCGGCGCCGATGCGCGTGCGCTCCTGAGCGCCGAAAGGCCGGCGCTGAACTTCCTGCAGACGCTTTCCGGCGTCGCGACCGGGACTCGGCGTTACGTCGAAGCGATTGCCGGCGTATCGCCGAACCCCCGCGGCTGCAAGGTGCTGGACACGCGCAAGACACTGCCCGGCCTGCGACAGGCGCAGAAGTATGCAGTGCGGGTGGGCGGCGGGCACAACCATCGCATGGCGCTGTGGGATGGCATCCTGATCAAGGAGAACCACATTGCCGCGGCCGGAAGCATTGAGGCCGCCCTCTCCGCGGCGCGAGCGCTCGACGCGGGCGTCGACATCCAGATTGAAGTGGAAAACATCGAGGAGCTGCAGCAGGCGCTCGATGCAGGCGCCGCCAATGTGCTGATCGACGACTTCAGCCTCGACGACATGCGGCATGCAGTGGCATTGAACCAGGGACGGGCCGTGCTGGAGGTATCGGGCGGGGTCGACCTGGAGACGATCCGGGATATCGCCGCCACAGGCGTGGACCGCATCTCGATCGGCAAGCTCACGAAGGACGTGCGAGCGGTCGATCTCTCGATGCGCGTGACCGGCTGAATCGCTGCGCCTGCGTCGGCCGGGTCAATCCCGCCTGAACTGCTGGTGACAGCTCTTGCAGGCCTGGGCCGCTGGAGCGAATGCCGCCTTGAGCTGCTCGGCGTTGCCGGACCTGGCCGCGTCACGCAGCTTGAGAAGCTGCTCGCGAGCGCGGTCCGCCTCGACCTGGAATCTGGCCCGCTCTGACCACACTTCCGCCTTGGCACGAGTGTCGCCCTTGTCGGTGCCGACACTGAAGGCCTCGAAGGGCAGCTTGCTGAGGAACGCGACGATTTCCGCGCTCTCGGAAGCCGCCCTGGCGTCAAAGGGCTGACGTCCATTGATCATCGCGCTGATGCGCCCCAGCTGCGCCTGCATCAGCACGAACGACGCCTTGCGATACCTGATGGCATCCTCGGCCCGACTGAACTGGGGTGTCGCGCTGGCAGACGACACAGCGAACATGATCGAACAAAGCGCAAGAGCGCACTTTCCGTTCATCGGTCTTCCTACTTGAACTTCAGCTCGAAGATCGGTGATCCAGGCATCACCTTGCCATCGCCCTGGCATCCTCGGCACTCTTGACTCCTGAGGTGGCCGCCTGATCCCACTTGCGGGCGGCATTGAGCAGCGCCTCGAACTCGGTGCCATCAGTCAGCAGCGCCTGCTTCGTCCGCTCGTCCAGCGCCACCTCGATGCCGAACTCGTCGCGCGGCATACGGCCCTCGCGCACCGAGCGCAGCAGCCTCGGGATCTCACCGGCCGCATGCAACGGGGTCTGCAGCAGCACGAGTCGTTTGGTGCCATCGGGATTGCTCGGCACATGGCACTGCAGACACTGGCCCTCGCGCAGGCGCAGCGCAAGCCGCTTGTATGCCATGTCGAGCGGCCCGGCGTACGGATTGCCGGGGCGAAGCAGCCCATCGAACACGGTGACGGCCGGCTGGCTCTTGCCGTTCGCATCGGTCCAGAGCCATTCGCCGCCGAATGGTGGAGGCGTCACGTGCTCGTTCACCTGCAAGGGCGCCCCGTCGCCGAAGACTGTGAATTGCGCGGCCTTGACGCGACCTTTGGCGGCGTCCCACCAAAGGACCAACTCCTTCGCGCCTTCGTACATCGACCACTTCTGCGGCTCATGCCAGAAGGGATACGGGTACTGCCCCGGCTGAAGCCGATTGCGGAACGCCGCCTGCAGTCGTATTCGAAACAAGCCCTCTGATTCGACGTAGTCCACGTCATGCCGTCCGCTGAACATGAACAGCGGGATGTACAGGGCGCTCAACACGTCGGGCGCAAACTGGCTCAACGGGGTGTCAGCCAGTCTCATCTTCGGATCGCGCTGACGGCCCCAGAGGACATAGTCGGCAAGGCTGCGCTTGAACGCCGAGTCGCGGTAAAGCGTGTGCCGGCAGCTATCGAAAGCCCTCTGATCGCCCGGCTCGACGTGCGGGCAAGCCCGCGCCAGTTCGCCGGCAATCGTTGCGGCTGTCTTGCTGACTTCGATCAATTGTTCAGGAGCCGGGACTGCAAATGTCGGGACGAGCAGCACGCCTGTCACGGCGATCGAAGCCAAGCCCGATGGAATGGAACGGATCATTTCACGGCCTCGCCGATGCCTTC
>DASTGE010000220.1:0-12768 GCA_035719405.1 Burkholderiaceae bacterium | reverse complement strand
CTCATGAATGCGTCGGGGGACTAAACGATTACGCCCGGCCGTCTCTCAGCGGCTTCGTCCGCTAGCGCCCGTCAGCGAGCCGAGCACACCCCTGATGATCTCGCGCCCGACAGTCGTGCCAATCGTGCGCGCCGCCGACTTCGCCACCGTTTCCAGCACGGAGTCCTTCCGCCCCGAGCCGCGCAACAGCCCGCCGGCCAGGTCGCGCAGCCAGCCGCCGGCGCCGCCGGTCGAATTTTCGGGCTCACGCGCGGGTGAAGGGGCGCGGGCACTTGTTGCGGATGAGTTGCCGATTGGGGTGGGAGTGGCTGCGTCAGAGGCAGCAACGGCTCGGCCCTTGAGCTTTTCGTAGGCCGACTCGCGGTCGACGGTCTTGTCATACACGCCGGCCACGAGCGAGGTTTGCATCAGAGACTTTCGCTGCTCGGCCGTGATGGGGCCGATGCGGCTTCCCGGCGGCACGACGAAGGCCCGCTGGGTGACGCTCGGCCGCCCCTTGTCGTCGAGCAGGCTCACCAGTGCCTCGCCTACCGCCAGCTCGGTGATCGCCGTTGCAATGTCAAGGCCAGGGTTGGCCCGCATCGTGTCGGCGGCCGCCTTCACCGCTTTCTGGTCGCGCGGGGTGAAGGCGCGCAGCGCATGCTGGACGCGGTTGCCGAGTTGCGCCAGAACGCTGTCTGGAATGTCGAGCGGATTCTGGGTGACGAAGAACACCCCCACGCCCTTTGAGCGCACCAGCCGCACGACCAACTCGATGCGCTCGACAAGCGCTGCCGCCGCATCCTTGAACAGCAAGTGCGCCTCGTCGAAGAAGAACACCAGCTTCGGCTGGTCCAGGTCACCGACCTCCGGGAGCCGTTCGAACAGCTCCGACAGTAGCCACAGGAGAAAGGTGGCATAAAGGCGCGGTGCGTTGAGCAGCTTGTCGGCCGCCAGAATGTTGACGACCCCGCGGCCTTCGATGGTCTGGAGGAAATCCGCGATGTCGAGCATCGGCTCACCGAAGAAGCGGTCGCCTCCCTGCTGCTCGATTTGAAGCAGCGCGCGTTGGATCGCTCCGACCGACGCCGCGCTGATGTTGCCGTACTCGGTCGTGAACTGCGCCGCGTTGTCGCCCAGGTGCTGCAGCATCGCCCGAAGGTCTTTCATGTCGAGCAGCAGCAGGCCGTGGTCATCGGCGATCTTGAACGCGAGTTCCAGCACGCCGGCCTGCGTCTCGTTGAGGGTGAGCATGCGGGCCAGCAGCAGCGGGCCCATGTCGCTGATCGTCGCCCGCACCGGATGGCCCTGCTCGCCGAACACGTCCCAAAGCGTCGCTGGACACGCAATGGGCTCGGGCTGGGGCAGCCCGCGCTCCCGGATCAGCGCCGCCAACTTCTCGCCGGGATTGCCCGGTTGCGTGATGCCGGTCAGGTCGCCCTTGATGTCGGCCAGGAACACCGGCACGCCGAGCCGGCTGAAGTTCTCGGCCAGCGTTTGCAGCGTGACCGTCTTGCCCGTGCCGGTGGCGCCGGTGATCAGTCCGTGCCGGTTGGCCAGCGCGGGCAGCAGCAGGCATTCGGTGTCGCCGTGCCTGGCGACCAGGATGGGATCGGCCATCGGGAGTTCGCTCTCTTGAAAGGAGTCAGGGGAACGAAGTCTAGCCCTGCACTCAGGGGCTGCTAGGGATTGAGCTTTGCCAGGCGCTCCCGCAATGTCGCGGCCTTTACTTTTTCAGGAGAGCTTTGGATGCGAGTGATGTCATTGTTGCGATTCGTTCCCGCGGTGCTCCTTGCGTTTGGTGCGGCGATCGCCCAGGCCGCAGATGCCGGTTGTGCAAGAGAAGATCGTCCGGCCATTTCCTTCGTGCAGTTCACATCGCCGAACATCGCCGTGCAGCCGCCGATTCCGAACGGCCTCACGATCAAGGGCAAGCTCAGCCTGCCCGCGGGAAGCAGTCACGGCCACTGTGATGGAGGTCGTCAGCGGCTGCCTGCGGTGATCATCCTGCACGGCTCCTCCGGCATCGACGCGCGTGGCGACTTTTATCAGGCAGCCCTGAACGCGGCCGGCATTGCAACACTCCAGATCGACATGTGGGAGGCGCGCGGCGTCACCGGCGGCGCAACCCGACCGGCAGCGCCCATCCTCACCTATCCCGACGCGTTTTCCGCGCTGGGGTTTCTCGCGCAGCATCCGCAGATCGACCCCGATCGCATCGGCGTCTTCGGCTTTTCCTGGGGCGGCGTGGTGAGCGTGGGATCGGCGGAACAGATGTATGCCCGCATGTTCGGGGCGGGGCGCACGTTCAAGGCCCACGTCGCCAACTATCCGGTGTGCTATGCGTTCAACAACACGGTTCCCCAGTTGCCGCCGGCTGCAACGCTGGGCTTGCAGTTTCTCCATCCCACCGGCGCGCCGATGCTGATTCAAATCGGTAGCAAGGATGGGTACGACAACGGGGCCGCAAATTGCAGGGCTCTTGCGAGATCGGTCGATCCTGCGCAACGGTTCATCCGCGTCGTCGAGTACCCAGGCGCCTCTCACGCCTGGGATCGACTGATGGTGCCGATTACGGTGACCGACATGTTCGCGGACGAAGGCAGCTTCTTTTCGACCGGCAAGGCTCCCATCGTCGATCTCGTGCCCGACGTCGAAGAGGCCTTTGCCTCCCGTGAGCAGGTTGTGCGCTTCTTCCGCAGGCACCTCTGAACGGCCGGCGGCCGGCCTAAAATCGACCCCTCTTGCGAGAAGGAGCATCCATTTCATGGCCGGTCATTCCAAGTGGGCCAACATCCAGCACCGAAAGGGCCGCCAGGACGAGAAGCGCGGCAAGGTCTGGACGCGCGTGATCCGCGAGATCATGGTGGCAGCCCGGCAGGGGGGAGGCGACCCGAACGCCAACCCCCGGCTGCGACTGGCGATCGACAAGGCCAAGGCTGCCAATATGCCGGCTGACACGATCAAGCGCAACATCGACAAAGCCACGGGCAACCTCGAAGGCGTGAGCTATGAGGAGATACGCTACGAGGGATACGGCATCGGCGGCGCGGCCATCATCGTCGACTGCATGACGGACAACCGGGTGCGCACCGTGGCCGAAGTGCGCCACGCGTTCAGCAAGCACGGCGGCAATCTGGGTACCGAAGGCTCCGTGGCCTTCCAGTTCAAGCACGTCGGGCAGCTTCTGTTCGCTCCGGGGACGAGTGAAGACAAGGTGATGGAAGTCGCGCTCGACGCCGGCGCCGAGGACGTGGTGACAGACGACGACGGCACGCTGGAGGTGCTGACGGCGCCATCAGACTTCGAGAAAGTGAAGGACGGCCTGGAGGCCGCGGGCCTGAAGCCCGAGGTGGCCGAAGTGACGATGCGTGCAGAGAACACGGTCGAGTTGAGCGGGGAGGACGCGCAGCGCATGCAGAAGCTGATCGACGTGCTCGAAGACCTCGACGATGTGCAAGAGGTTTACCACAACGCGGACATCAACGAATGAAGGTTCTGGTCATCGGAAGCGGCGGGCGGGAGCATGCGCTGGCCTGGAAGCTCGCGCAGTCGCCGAAGGTGCAGAAGATTTTCGTGGCGCCAGGCAACGGCGGCACCGGGCTCGATCCACGGCTGCACAACCTCGCGATCACCGGCGTGAAGGCGCTGGCCGACTTCGCCGTATCGGAGAAGATCGGGCTCACGGTGGTCGGACCGGAAGCACCGCTGGCCGCTGGCGTGGTCGACGAGTTCCGCGACCGCGGCCTGCGCATCTTCGGACCGACGAAGTCGGCCGCGCGGCTCGAAACCTCCAAGGCGTTCGCCAAGGAGTTCATGCAGCGGCACGGCATCCCGACTTCCGCGTATGCCACCTTCGCCGATCCGGTCGAGGCGCATGCATACGTCGACAAGCAGGGTGCGCCCATTGTCATCAAGGCCGATGGCCTCGCGGCCGGCAAGGGGGTGGTCGTCGCGATGACGCTGGCCGAGGCACACGAGGCGATCGACTTCATG
Source organism: Burkholderiaceae bacterium (assembly GCA_035719405.1). GTDB lineage: Bacteria > Pseudomonadota > Gammaproteobacteria > Burkholderiales > Burkholderiaceae_C > CAMLIZ01. The sequence goes on along the minus strand of DASTGE010000220.1, from coordinate 8,793 downwards.
CTCGTCGACAACACCCTCGGCGTCTCGCACAACGAGGGCGGCGCGCGGGTGGTGATCGAGGAGTTCCTGCAGGGCGAAGAAGCGAGCTTCATGGTGCTGTGCGACGGCAGGAACGTGCTGCCGCTGGCCAGCAGTCAGGACCACAAGCGTTTGCTCGACGGCGACAAGGGCCCGAACACCGGCGGCATGGGCGCCTATTCGCCGGCACCCGTGGTCACGCCCAACGTGCATGCACGCGTCATGAACGACATCATCCGGCCGACCGTCTCCGGGATGGCGCGCGATGGGGTGCCGTTCACCGGCTTTCTCTATGCCGGCCTGATGATCGACGACAAGGGGCGGCCCAAGACGCTGGAGTTCAACACACGCATGGGCGACCCGGAGACGCAGCCCATCCTGATGCGCCTGAAAAGCGACCTTCTCGATGTGCTCATGCAGGCCACCGAAGGCAAGCTCGACAACGTGTCTTTGCAATGGGACCGCCGCTTCGCGCTCGGCGTCGTGATGGCCGCGCAGGGCTATCCACTGCACCCGCGCAAGGGCGACCCGATCGGCGGCCTGCCGGTGTTCGACGACGTCGATACTGACGCCATGGTCTTCCACGCCGGTACGGCAAACGCCGATGGCGGCAAGGTGGTCACTGCGGGCGGACGTGTGCTATGCGTGACGGCGCTCGGCGAGTCGGCTCGGCAGGCGCAGCAGCGCGCCTACGACGTGCTGGCCGGCATCCACTTCGACGGCGCCCAGTTCCGCAAGGACATCGGCTGGCGGGCGATGAAGCGATGAGCGAGCCTTCCCCCACATCCGACCGACTCGACGTCGCGCCCGTGCGCGAATGGCTGCTCGATCTGCAGCAGCGCATCGTTGGCGCATTCGAGCGCGAGGACGGGGGCCGCTTCCGTCGCGACGCATGGACGCGTGACCCCGCCGACAAGCTGCAGGGCGATGGCATCACGCGACTGATCGAGGAGGGCCAACTGCTCGAACGCGGCGGCTGCAACTTCTCGCATGTGCGCGGTGCCACGCTGCCGCCCTCGGCCACGGCGCATCGACCCGAACTGGCCGGCGCGCCCTTCGAGGCGATGGGCGTGTCGCTCGTGTTTCACCCGCGCAACCCGTATGTGCCAACCGTGCACATGAACGTGCGCATGCTGGCCGCGACGCCTGATGGGCGTGAGCCGGTCGTCTGGTTCGGCGGAGGCATGGACCTCACGCCGTACTACGGCTTCGAGGCCGACGCCCGGCATTTCCACCGTACCTGCCGCGATGCGCTTCAGCCTTTCGGCGAACAGCTGTACCCGCGCTTCAAGCGCTGGTGCGACGAATACTTCTTCCTCAAGCACCGCAACGAGCCCCGTGGGATCGGCGGCGTCTTCTTCGACGACTTCAACGAGCTGGGCTTCGATCGCAGCTTCGCTATGACGCGATCGGTCGGCGACGCTTTCCTGAGCGCCTACCTGCCGATCGTTCAGCGCCGGCATGACATGTCCTTCGGAGAGCGGGAGCGCGAGTTCCAGGCGCTGCGCCGCGGACGCTACGTCGAGTTCAACCTGGTCTTCGATCGCGGTACGCACTTCGGGCTGCAATCCGGTGGACGGACGGAGGCGATCCTGATGTCCATGCCGCCGCTGGTGAAGTGGCGCTATGACTGGCACCCCGAACCCGGCACGCCGGAGGCGCAGCTTTACGCCGACTTCCTGCGTCCGCGCGATTGGGCCACCGAGTGAAGCGCATCGGGTTGTTTGGCGGCAGTTTCGATCCGCCGCACAACGCACATGTGGCAATGGCGAGGTTGGCGCGCGACCATCTCGCGCTCGACGAGTTGCGGCTCATTCCGGCGGGTGACCCATGGCAGAAGTCCGACCGCCAACTTGCTCCTGCCGCCGATCGCCTCGCGATGCTGCGCCTGGCCTTCGAGGACGAGCCGGGCATCGTGATCGATGAGAGCGAGCTGAAACGCAGCGGACCGAGCTACACCATCGACACCATCGAGCAGTTGCAGTCGCGTCCCGATCTGGCCGGCGCGCAGCTGTTTCTGGTCATCGGGCAGGACCAGTATGCGAACCTGCATACATGGCATCGCTGGCCGGACATCCTCCGTCTTGCGACGCTTGCGGTCGCGGGACGCGAGGGCGAAGCGCCTCGACCCGCCCCACAGCTTGCTGCCGTTACGCATCGAATGGTGCCGCTGCCACTGCCGCCCATGCCAGTGTCGGCCACCGCAATCCGCAGCCGGGCCACCGAGGGCGACCACATCGACGAGATGGTGCCACCTCCCGTCGCCGACTATATTGAGCACACGCATCTCTACAGGAGCTGAATGAAACACCAACGCCGATTCCGTCCCTCCGCGCTGAAGCGCGTCCGACTCTGCCTCTCGGCTGCCCAAGGCGCGTGATGGACATCCGAAAGCTGCAGCGCGCCATCGTGGATGGCCTGGAAGACGTGAAGGCCCAGGACATCGTCGTCTTCAACACCGAGCACCTGTCGCCGCTGTTCGAGCGCGTGATCATTGCCTCGGGAACCTCTAACCGGCAGACGAAAGCCCTGGCGTCCAGCGTTCGCGAGACAGTGAAGAAGCGCGGCCTGCAGGTCATGGCGACCGAGGGCGAGGACAACGGCGAGTGGATCATCGTGGACTGCGGCGCGGCGGTCGCGCACATCATGCAGCCTGCGATCCGCGAGTACTACCACCTCGAGGAGATCTGGGGCGGCAAGCCGGTGAAGATGAGGATGGACGGCGGCCCCCGCGGCCTGCCCAAGGCGGCAGAAGAGCCGCCGCATGCGAGCCCGACCGAAGCGACGGCGGCCGGCAAGGCGGCGGTGAAGAAGGGCGCTGCGACGAAGACATCAACTCGCGCACAAGCCGGGAAGGCGTCGGCGAAGAAGGCCGTGGTGAAGAAGGCCGTGGTGAAGAAGGCCGCCGCGAAGAAGACTGTGCCGGGCAAGGCCGCGGGCGCGAGCGCGAGGACGCCCGCACGCAAGTCTCCTGCGCGGAAGACGACCTCCGCCACGGGCGGGAAGAAGGCTGTCGTCACTCGCACGGTCGGCACCAGGAGCGCGGCAGGGGCCCTGGGGGGAGGCAAGGCGGGCGGCAAGGCCGGTGCGAAGGCGGGCGCCAAGAGCACCGCATCGCGAAAGCCGGCACGCAAGTCCGCCGCCGCTCGTCGCTGACGTGTCTGGTGTTCGATGCGCTTGGTCATCGTCGCGGTCGGCCAGCGCCAGCCGGCGTGGGCCGAGGAGGCCTATGAGGAGTTCGGCAAGCGCTTTCCGCCTGAGTTGAAGCTCGAGCTGAAGGCTGTGAAGGCCGAGCCGCGTGCCGGCAAGAGTCCCCCGGCCCTCATGGCCGCCGAGGCGCAGCGCCTCGAAGCGGCCATCCCCAAGAGCGCCCGTCGCATCGTGCTCGATGAACGAGGGACGCGGGTGAGCACCCAGGATCTCGCCGGGTCCCTGCGGCGGTGGATGGGCGAAGGCCGTGATGTGGCCTTCCTGATCGGAGGACCGGACGGCCTCGATCCAGCGCTCAAGGGGAGTGCGGACGAAACGCTGCGCCTGTCGGATCTGACGCTGCCGCACGCCATGGTGCGCGTGCTGCTTGCCGAAGCGCTTTACCGTGCCTGGTCGGTGACCGCAGGGCATCCGTACCACCGGGAGTGAAGTGATCTACCTCGCATCGCAAAGCCCGCGCCGCAGGCAGTTGCTGCATCAGATCGGCATCGAGCACGAGCTCTTGCTGCCCGACGACCATGAGGACACCGAAGCACTCGAGGCAGTGCTCCCGTCCGAGCTGCCGGCCGACTATGTGCGCCGCGTGACGCTGGCCAAGCTGAAAGCGGCGGTCGAGCGGCGCAAGCGGCGTGCGCTGCCCGAACGGCCGATCCTGTGCGCCGATACCACCGTGGCGATCGGCCGCCGCATTCTGGGCAAGCCGTCCGACGATGACGATGCCGCGGCCATGCTGCACGCGCTGTCAGGACGTACCCACCGCGTGCTCACGGCCGTCGCCGTGCACCGTGGCCGCCGCCAACGGCTTGCGCTCAACGTGTCGAAGGTGCAGTTCCGCGCGCTGAAGCCGGCGGAGATCGCGGCCTACGTCGCCAGCGGCGAGCCGCGCGGCAAGGCCGGCGCCTACGCGATCCAGAGCGGGGCTGCTGCCTGGATCGCGCGGATCGAAGGCAGCTATTCCGGGATCATGGGGCTGCCGCTGTTCGAGACCGCGGAGTTGTTGCGCTCCTCCGCTCGTTGACGCGCTTGAAATCGCGGCTCCGCGGACGCACCTTTCGGCGATGGGCATGCTCATTGTCGCGGTGCTGGCGCTTCTCGGGCTTGCATGGGTCGTCAGCGCGCCGTGGCGTATCGAGCGGCTGCGTGCGCGCATCGCGGCCCGGCCGTTCCCGGCTGCATGGCGCAGGATTCTTCGCGAGCGCGTCCCGCTCGTCGCGCGCCTGCCCGTCGACCTTCAGCAGCGGCTGAAGTCGAGCATTCAGGTCTTTCTCGCCGAGAAGCCATTCATCGGCTGTGCCGGCCTGGAAGTCACCGATGAAATGCGGGTCGTGGTCGCGGCCCAGGCCTGCCTGCTCGAACTGCACGATCGCCCGCGCTGGTTTCCCGGGCTTCGGCAGATCCTGGTCTATCCCTCGGCCTTCGTCGTCGAGCGCACGCATGCCTTGGGAGGCGGGGTTCTGCAGGACCGTCGTGAGGCCCTGTCCGGCGAATCGTGGTCGCGGGGGCAGGTGGTGCTGTCATGGGACGATGCACTTGCGGGTGCCGCCGATCCTGACGACGGCCGCAACGTCGTGATCCACGAGTTTGCGCATCAGCTCGATCAGCAGAAGGGTTACGCCAGCGGCGTGCCGCTGTTGCGCGGGCGGCGCCGCTACCGGCGCTGGTCGACCGTCTTCGAGCAGGCCTGGCAGTCGCTGCGCGCGGATCTCGATGCGGGCCGTCCGACGCTTCTGGGCGAGTACGCGGCCACCGAGCCCGCCGAGTTCTTCGCCGTTGCCTCGGAAGTCTTCTTCGAGCAGCCCCATCGGATGGCCGCCGACGCGCCGCAGGTCTGGCATGAGCTGTTGTCGTTCTACCGGATCGACCCTACGCAATGGCACCCGGGGTGAACGGCTACCATCGACAGCCTGATTCCTCACGCACCTTCGTCGGCCGACTGAAGTGCGGCCCGGCAACGATGCAAGACATACTGATCAACTGGACCCCGCAGGAGACTCGGGTGGCGATCGTCGAGAACGGCGCGGTGCAGGAGTTGCATCTGGAGCGCGCGCTTGAGCGCGGCCTTGTCGGCAACATTTACCTCGGCAAGGTGGCGCGCGTGCTGCCCGGCATGCAATCGGCGTTCATCGACATCGGGCTTGAGCGGGCAGCCTTCCTCCACGTGGCCGACCTCTACGTCGTCGGCGTCAACCCGCGACTTGAAGGTGCCCTTGCGCCGACGCCGATCGAAAGGCAGGTCTTCGAGGGGCAGACACTGACCGTGCAGGTGATCAAGGATCCGATCGGGACCAAGGGCGCGCGGCTGTCGACGCAGATCAGCATCGCGGGCCGGATGCTCGTGTACCTGCCGCAGGACAACCACATCGGGATTTCCCAGAGGATCGGTTCGCACGAACTGCGCGAGCAGCTGCGCCAGCGCATGCAGGCTCTGGTGGGCAAGCCGGAGGAGGGCGGCGGGGGCGGCTTCATCCTGCGCACCAACGCCGAGGAGGCCGCCGATGAAGAGCTGGCTGACGACATCTCGTACTTGCGCAAGACCTGGCAGGCGATACGCGAACGAAGTTTCCAGGTTCCGCCCGGGACGGTGCTGCACCAGGACCTGACGCTTGCCGAGCGCGTGTTGCGCGATCTCGCCAACGACGACACGCAGTCCATCCGTATCGACGCCAAGCTACAGTACGAGCACCTGCGCGCCTTCGGCGAGGCCTATACGCCATCGGCAGTGAGCAGGTTGGAGCTGTATCGCGGCGAGCGGCCGATCTTCGACCTGCACAACGTCGACGCGGAGATCGACAAGGCGCTGGCACGGCGCGTCGACCTGAAGTCGGGCGGCTACGTCATCATTGACCAGACCGAGGCGCTGACGACGATCGACGTCAACACGGGCGGCTATGTGGGGGCGCGCAACTTCGACGACACCATCTTCAAGACTAATCTTGAGGCGGCGGGAGCGATTGCGCGCCAGCTGCGTCTGCGCAATCTGGGCGGCATCATCATCGTCGACTTCATCGACATGACGCGCGACGAGCATCAGGCTGCGGTGCTGCTGGAATTTCGCAAGCAGCTCGCGCGCGACCGGACGAAGGTGACGGTGAGCGGCTTCACACAGCTCGGGCTGGTCGAGATGACGCGCAAGCGCACGCGTGAATCGCTGGCGCATATGTTGTGCGAGCCGTGTCCGACTTGCGCGGGTCGAGGACAGGTCAAGACCGCGCGCAGCGTGTGCTACGACATCCTGCGCGAGATCCTGCGTGAGGCGCGGCAGTTCGATCCGAAGGAGTTCAGGGTGGTGGCCAGCCCTTCGGTGGTGGAGATGTTGCTGGATGAGGAGAGCCAGCACCTCGCCGGGCTTTCAGACTTCATCGGCAAGCCGATCTCGTTGTCGGCCGAAGGGCTGATGTCGCCGGAGCAGTACGACATCGTCCTGCTGTAGCCGGCTGGCTCGCCGATGTGACGCCGTGCGCGGATCGGCTTGCGCTTTGCTGCAAGGCAAAGTCAAGATTGGACTCCTCGACGAATACGATCCGCTTGCCGCCCTGGTTCACTTCGTTCACGCGATATCCTCGCTCAGCAATGGCAGAGCGCACCTCCACAGAAGCAGCTGTTCAGAGAGAGCTGCTTGGCATGGCACTGCGCACATCCGCGCGCAGCGTGCCGCTGCAGCTCGTCGCTGTGGCCTGCGTCGTGGCGCTGGGCTGGCAGGTCGGGCGCGAGCTGGCGGCGCTTCTTTGCGGTGGACTGGGCCTGGCCGTCGGCCTTTGGCGTTTGCAGATCGCACGTCGCTATCGCAATCAGTCGAACCTGGGTGAGACCGACCTGTACCGGGCGCAACGCGCACTCGAGACGAATTCGGCGCTTGCGGGGCTCACGTGGGCCGTCGGCACCTTCGGGGTGTATCCCTGGCTGCGCGAAACCACGGCGACCGTCTACGTGGTCATCGTCTGCGGCTCGCTTGCGGTCGGCGCCTTCTTCATGTCCCTGTTCGGGCGCTCGTTCGTCATCCTCGCCATCCTTCAGCTGGGTGCACTCGTCGTCGTGAGCCTCGGCAACAACGGCTTGCATTCCGTTCCGCTGGCACTGCTGGCGGTCGTCTTCGGCATCACGATGGTGCAGGCTTCCAGGGAGTTTCTGAACACGGCGCGCCTGGCGATACGGCACAGCTTCGACGTCGAGGTGGCGGGGGAGTCGCTTCGGCGCGCGAAGGAAGCGGCCGAGGCTGCCAACCTCGCCAAGTCGCAGTTCCTCGCCACCATGAGCCATGAGATCCGCACTCCGATGAACGGAGTACTGGGCGCGCTGGAACTGCTGCGTCAGTCACGACTGGACGAGCCGCAGCGCAAGCTGCTGAAGACCGCGGCCTCATCCGGCGCGTCGCTCATGGCCATCCTGAATGACGTGCTCGATCACTCGAAGATCGAAGCGGGAAAGCTGAATCTGGCCCACGTCCCGATGTCGCTGTACTCGGTGGCCACCGCGGCCACCGGGCTCTTCCGGGCGAATGCAGAGGGCAAGGGACTGTGGTTGTCGCTGGACATCGAGCCGGGGGTGGCCGATGCCGTGCTGGGCGACGCCCAGCGCCTGAAGCAGGTGCTGCTCAACCTGCTTGGCAACGCGATCAAGTTCACCGAGCGTGGGAGCGTGGTGCTGCGCCTCGCCCCCGAACCGGCGCCCGATGACAAGGAGGGCGTGCGCTTCGAGGTTCTCGATACCGGAATCGGGATCTCACGCGAATCCATGCGCAGCCTCTTCGAGCCCTTTCATCAGGTTCATGGCAAGCGGGATCGCCGCCTGGGTGGCACAGGTCTCGGACTTGTCATCAGCCAGCGCATCGTGGAGGCAATGGGCGGCCGGATCGAGGTCGACAGCGAGCCTGGGCGCGGCTCACGCTTTCGCTTCGCGGTCGCCTTCGACCGTGCGGGCGCGAACGCGCTGGTGCCCGCCGACTCCGCATTGGGATCACTCGACGAAATCTCCAGCGGTCTCGCAGGCACGGCCCTTGTGGTCGAGGACAACCCGACCAATCGCCTGATCGCGCTGGAGATGCTCAATTCCCTGGGCGTCAAGACCATCGAGGCCGAGAACGGCGCCGAGGCCCTGGAGAAGCTCGAGCACCATCCGGTGGACGTGGTCCTGATGGATTGCCACATGCCGGTGATGGACGGCTATGCTGCCGCCATGCGTATACGCCAGCGCGAGACTTCCCTGGGACTGAAGCGCGTGCCCATCGTCGCATTGACCGCGGACGCCTTCGAGGACGACGCGGCTCATGCGCTCGCATCCGGAATGGATGCCCACCTCGCCAAGCCCTACACCCGCGGCCAGCTCAAGCAGATGCTGGCCCTCTGGCTTTGACACTCTCCGGCCGTCGCCGGAACGTCAAGCGGGCATCCGGTCCCATGCGGTGATGCCGCTGCCCATGCGCGATTCGCCCCAGGCCGTGTCGAGCTCCAGCCGCTTGATCTCCTCGACCGCGCCTTCTTTAGCCCCGCCCACCTTGCGCACCTGCGCGCGCGCGAGACGCTCCATCAGGCGCAGGTCGCGATCGGTGAGGGTGAGGGCGGTTTCGGC
>DASTGE010000219.1:0-4220 GCA_035719405.1 Burkholderiaceae bacterium | reverse complement strand
AGCGGCGGCAGCCCGACCTACACGCCCGCGAGCTGCTGGAGCCGATGATGAACAAGCGGAGCCAGAGCGGATTCACACTGGTCGAGCTGATGGCAGTGGTGGTTGTGGCCGCGATCCTGCTGATGGTCACCGTGCCGTCGTTCGTCTCGATGCTCGCACGCATGCGCATCGAAGGCTCGGCAAACGAGCTCACGACAGACTTGCAGTACGCGCGTGCAGAGTCGCTTCAACGCGGAGCGAACGTGACGGTGCAGATCACGACCGGCGGAACGGGATACACCGTCACCTGCGCCGGCTGCAGTTCGACCATCAAGACCGTCAATCTCTCCAGCGGCATCACCGTGGCCGGCGGCCCCGTGACCTTCAGCTCGCTGCGTGGCATGTCGACTTCCAACGCCGATGTCAACTTCGCGCTCACCAGCGTCGCCACCACCGCGAGCCTCACTGTCACCGTCCCGGCCAACAGCGGCTCGGTTCAGCTGTGCGGGTCGGGGATTCCGGGGTATTCCTCATGCTGAATCGCTGCCATTCGAATCGCCGCGAACAGCGCGGCCTGTCGATTGTCGAGTTCATGATCGGCATCACGGTCGGCCTGCTGCTGCTGGCCGGCGCCATCAACATCTTCACGACCAACCTGGTCAACAGCCGTCGCCTGATGACGGAGACGCGCGTCAACCAGAACCTGCGCGCCGCCGCCGACCTCATTACCCGGGACCTGCGACGGGCAGGGTACTGGGGGAACGCGATCCAGGGCACGACCGCGGTCGGCGCAGGCGCGGCTGCGGCGAGCAACGTGTACAGCGGCATCAGCACGCCCACGAGCGGAGCGGTGGTCAACTACAACTTCAGCCGCGATATCACCGAAAACAACACGCTCGACAACAACGAGCAGTTCGGCTATCGGCTCAACAACAACAGCATCGAAATGCTCGTGGGCGCGCCCAGCACCTGGGTGGCGATCACCGACCCGAAGGTGGTGACGGTCGACTCGCTGACGATTGACACGACGAACGTCAGGACGATGTCACTCGGCTACATATGCCCCAAGACCTGCAACGCGGGGACTCCCAACTGCCCGAGCATCACCGTGCGCAGTTACGGCCTGGTGATCACCGGCCATTCGGCCAGCGACAGCTCGGTCACCCGGCGGCTGGAAACCGTCGTGCGGCCGCGCACCGATCAACTTCAGGGCCAGTGCCCGGCCTGAACCGGGTATCGAGACCATGAGCCAACCACGTTCCTTCCAGCGCGGCGCCGGCACGCTCGCGGTCACGCTGCTGCTGCTGTTCGGCATGTCCGCTGCGGCGCTTTACGTCAATCGCTCGCTGCTGTTCGAGCAGCGCGTCGCGGCGGATCAGGTCCGCTCGGCGACCGCCTTCGAGGTCGCCGAGGCCGGACTCGAATGGGCCACCGGCATGCTGAACTCGCCCAACGACATCGACACCTCGTGCAATCCGCTGACAAGCGCGCTGAAGTCGTTCCGCAAGCTGTACGTGCTCACCAAGTTCAATGACGCCACCAACCCGTCCAGCGCGGTGATCCCGGCGACCAACGTCATGCCGGGGTGCCGCATCGGAAGCAACGGGGCGCTCACCTGCAGCTGCCCCGCGGTGCCGAACACGGGCAGCGCGGTGGCAGCGCTCGGCACTTCGGCCACACCGAGCTTCACAATCTCTTTCGCGACCGTGCCGGGAGAGACGGAAGCCGTCCAGATCACCTCCTGGGGATGTACCGCGAGCAGTTCGGTCTGCACGAGCACCAATGCGTCGAGCGCTGACGGCAGCGCTCACGTCACCGCCATCCTCAAGCTGAAGCCCACCCTGCGCGCAGCGCCCGCATCGCCCATCACGTGCGGCACCTCTTGCACGATTGGCGGGTCGTTCAACATCGTCAACACCGACGTCTCCACCAACGGCATCCTCGTCAATGCGGGCACGACGATCACCAGTGGCAATGGCGTCACCATGACAAGCGTTCCCGGCCTGCCGACGCAGAACGCCCTGGTCGGCAGCGACAGCTCGCTCAGCGCGCTGTCCAGCTCCGACCCGACGTGCAATAACTCGTCGATGTTCAACGCCTACTTCGGCTCGACGCTCGCGCAGTACAAGGCGGACCCGTCGACAAAGAGCATTTCCTGCTCCAGCACCTCGGACTGCAAGAACCAGATCGACGCCGCGTATCAGGCGGGCTGGCGTTCGTTCTACTTCGACACCGACTTCCAGCTCAGCGGCAACAGCACCCTTGGATCGCAGCATGATCCTGTCACCCTCGTCACTCCCAATGCACTGAAGATCAACGGAACCTGGGATGTGTACGGCCTGATCTTCTCCAACGACGCGGACTGGAACGACCTGGGAACGGGCAGCGCGATCATCCACGGTGCGCAGGTTTCATGCGCCGCCTACAGGAACAACGGCAACGGCACCGTGACCTACGACGCAGACGCGCTGCAGAACCTCCGCCGCACATCCGGCGTTTACGTCCGCGTGCCGGGCAGCTGGCGCGACTTCAATTGAAGAGCCGATCGAGGGACCTGAACGATGAAACATCACCCTGCACGGCAAGACGGCTTCACCCTGATCGAGGCGCTGATCGCGCTGCTGGTCGTCGCGTTCGGCATCCTCGCGCTGGCCGGCCTGCAGATGACCCTTTACCGCAACAGCGACGTTGCACGCCAACGCGGCGAAGCCACGCGGCTGGCCCAGGAGCAAATGGAAACACTGCGCTCCTTCACTCAAATCAACGCCGCCAGCGGAGTAGCGGCCTGGGACTCGTTGGCGAACGGCACGAACAATGTCAGCAACAACACGAGCGCGACGTACGCACGCATCTGGACGCTGGGCGGAACCAGTGCAGACGTCTTCCGTACGGCCAGGGTCAGTGTCTCGTGGACCGACCGGGCGAATGAATCTCAGGCCGTCACGCTCGACAGCGTCATTTCCAAGTCCGACCCGTCGGACGGCGGAGCCCTGGGCTTCCCGCTGCCGGACAACACCACGCTCAAGCGGCCCAAGAACCGCAACCTCAACATCCCGATCCCCGCGATCGACCTGAACAACGGCAAGAGCGCTTACCAGATCGCCAACAACTTCGCGATCATCTTCAGCAACGATTCGGGCTACGTGGTCCAGAAGTGCCCGTTCACGGTGTCGCAGTCCTCGGACCTCAGCACCTGCACGACCTTCAACGCCTACATCCTGGCCGGCTACATCTCGTACTCCACGCAGTCCGACGGCAGCGTGAGCGCCTTTCCCACCGGCCTGTCGCCCGGCATCTCGACCGGCGGCCTCACCGGCTGGAACACTTCCAGCCCGGACGGGATCACCTGCACCATCGGCAATGCATCCGATCAGAACAACACGAGCAGCACGATCACCGGCTACAAGTACTACCTGTGCGTCGTACCGGTCAACACGAACGGTGCGTGGTCGGGAACAGTGCGCCTGACCGGCATGTCCACGGGCACCAACTACCTTGTGTGCCGCTTCCAGTATCCGACCAGCTCCACGACGACTGCGAATCAGCGCAACGTTCAACCTTATGCCAGCGTCGCGGAGTCGCTGGACAACCAGAATTACCTCATCTCCACGCGCGGCAACTGCCCGACGGTGCAAAGCCTGGCGACCACGCTGCATCAGAGCTGCACAGGCTCGAGCTCACAACGCGCGACCGAGTGCCCGGCCAGCTGACCACGGGGCGAGGGGCGGAAGAACCTACCCGTTCCTCGCCACCCACTCGATGAAGGCGTCCAGGGCGGGCGTCGCCAGCGTCGCCTTCGGGTGGTTGACCAGCACCGCGACCGCGTAGACCTTCCAGCTCCTGGCGCGAACATATCCGGCCAAGGCCCGTGTATCGCTCAACGTCCCGGTCTTGAGGAACGCATTGCCTGCCGCCGCGCCGCTTCGCATGCGTTGGGCCAGCGTTCCATCCACGCCCGCAACGGGCAGCGAATCGACAAAGACCTTCGCGTGAGCCGCATGCCAGGCATTGCGAAGGAGTTGCACCATGGCGAGCGGCTTGCCACGCTCGTTGCGCGACTGCCCCGAGCCCTGCTCGACGCGCAGGTCGCCGTCGCCAAGTCCCTGCGCGCGCAGCCACTGCGCCACCCTGCCCTGTGCGGCGACCAACGGACTGCGCAGCGCCGGTGTGCCGGACGCACCGAGCGACAGCAGCAGTTGACGCGCGCCCACGTTGTTGCTCGTCTTGTTGATTTCGCGAAT
>DASTGE010000218.1:0-5655 GCA_035719405.1 Burkholderiaceae bacterium | reverse complement strand
TCGGTCGGCGAAGCGGTGACGGCGAAGGTCGACACGCGGGCGCGCAGCAGCACGATGCGCAACCACTCGGTGACGCACATCATGCACAAGGCGCTGCGCGAAGTCCTCGGCCCGCACGTGCAGCAGAAGGGCTCGCTGGTCGATCCCGACAAGACGCGCTTCGACTTCGCGCACAACCAGCCGATGGGCGACGACGAGATCCGTCGCGTCGAGAAGATCGTGAACGCCGAGATCGTCGCCAACGCCGCGACCGAGGCGAAAGTGATGGCGATCGCCGAGGCGCAGAAGTCCGGCGCCATGATGCTGTTCGGCGAGAAGTACGGCGACGAGGTGCGCGTGCTGACCATCGGCTCGTCGAAGGAACTCTGCGGCGGCACCCACGTCGCCCGCACCGGCGACATCGGCTTCTTCAAGATCATTGCGGAATCCGGTGTCGCCGCCGGCGTGCGCCGCGTCGAGGCGGTGACCGGCGACAACGCGCTGGCCTACCTGCAGTCGCTGGAGGCGACGGTGGGTCGGGTGGCGGGCAGCTTGAAGTCGACGACGGCCGAAGTCACGCAGCGCGTCGCCCAGGTGCTCGACCAGATGCGTGTACTGGAGAAGGAAGTCACGTCACTAAAGGGCAAGCTCGCGTCGGCCCAGGGCGACGAGTTGCTGTCGCAGGCGGTCGACGTGAAGGGCCTGAAGGTGCTGGCCGCGACCCTGGAAGGGGCGGACGCGCGGACGCTGCGCGAGACGATGGACAAGCTGAAGGACAAGCTGAAGAGCGCTGCGATCGTGCTGGCGGCGGTCGACGGCGGCAAGGTGCAGCTGGCGGCGGGCGTGACGGCGGACAGTACGGCGAAGGTCAAGGCCGGGGAGTTGGTGAACTTCGTCGCCCAGCAGGTGGGTGGCAAGGGCGGCGGCAAGCCCGACCTTGCGATGGCCGGCGGAAGCGATGCGAGCAAGCTGCCCGGCGCGCTGAAGTCGGTGCAGGGATGGGTGGCTGAGCGGGTCTGACGGCGCAGGGCCGCCGCGCGCCTTTGACGATGCAGCGGAAAGAATCGATGAGCAACGTGACCGTGCGTCGCGCCACCGTCGCTGACGCTGCGGCCCTGGCCCGGCTGATGGGACATCCGGAGGTATTCCCCCAACTGCTGCAATTGCCCTTCACCGACGAGGAGGTGTGGAAAGTTCGCCTTGCCGAATCCACCGCACCAGGCCGGCCGGAACTGGTGTTGGTTGCGGAGGTGAACGGCGAAGTGGTGGGAAATGCGGGCCTGCACCCCGTCGGTCCTCAGTTGCGCCGGCGACATGCGATGTTCATGGGCATCGCCGTTGCGCCCCACGCGCACCGTCAAGGTGTCGGCACTGCGCTGTTGCAGGCCCTGTGCGACTATGCCGACCAATGGGCCCAAGTGCTGCGCATCGAACTCACCGTCTTCGTCGACAACGAGCCTGCGATCGCGCTGTATCGGAGGCACGGCTTCGAGCACGAGGGCACCCACCGTGCATTTGCAATGCGCGGTGGGCGCTATGTGGACGTGCTGTCAATGGCGCGGCTGCATCCGAGTCCGCCGCAACTGCAGCCGCTGTTTCAGCGCGGCGGCCACTGACGGCTGCCGATCACTTCTCGACGAACGCCCGCTCGATCACGTAGTCGCCGGCTTCGCCCTGCCTGGGGCTGATGTGGAAGCCTCGGGCATCGAGCAGCCTGCAGCAGTCGTCCAGCATGGCCTGATTGCCGCAGATCATTGCGCGGTCGGTCGCGGGATCGAGCGGCGGCAGGCCGACATCGGCGTTGAGCTTTCCGTTTTGCAGCAGATCGGTCAGCCGTCCGCGATTGCGGAACGGTTCGCGCGTGACGGTCGGGTAATACACCAACTTGTCGCGCAGCATCTCGCCCAGGAACTCGTGCTCGGGAAGATCCCTCTGGATGAACTCCGAGTACGCCAGCTCGCTCACCGTGCGCACGCCGTGCACCAGCACCACCTTCTCGAAGCGCTCATAGACCTCCGGCTCCTTGATGAGGCTCATGAACGGCGCGAGGCCCGTTCCGGTGGCCAGCATGTAGAGGTGCTTGCCGGGCTTCAGGTCATCGACGACCAGCGTGCCCACCGGCTTGCGGCCCACGATGATCTCGTCGCCGACCTTCAAATGTTGCAGGCGAGAGGTGAGCGGCCCGTCTGGCACCTTGATGCTGAGGAACTCCAGGTGCTCCTCGTGATTGGCACTGGCGACGCTGTAGGCTCGCAGCAGCGGCTTGCCGTTCACCGGCAGTCCGATCATCACGAAGTGGCCGTTGCGGAAGCGCAGGGCAGGGTCGCGCGTGGTACGGAACGAGAACAGCGTGTCGTTCCAATGGTGCACATGTAAAACGCGTTCGGTGCCGAGGTTCGACATAGGGGTAATGACGGATGGACACGAATGCGGCGCGAAGGCGCCGCCATGCCGTTATTGTCTCCCAGCGCACCCCTTGTGTGAGCTTCTGAGAAATTTGTCTAAGGTCAAATGCAGCGCATTCAAGCCAGTGGCTTAACCGTACTTGAGCTCGCTGGCCTTGCCCCGGAACACCCAGTACGAGAACACGGTGTAGATCGCGATCGCCGGTACCGTGATCGCACATCCGACGGCAATGAACACCAGCGACTTGTGCGCACTGGCCGCCTGCCATAGCGTCATCCGGTTCATCACCACATAGGGGTACAGGCTGTACGCCAACCCCAATGCGCCCATCAGGAACACCAGCACTGTGAGGACGAAGGGCACCCAGCTCAAGGCGTCGAGCACGCGTCGCGAGTTGAGCAACGCCCGCACCGCGATCAGTGCGACGCCGGTCATCAGCGGGATCGGCATCAGCGCGATGAACTGCGGCAGCGCGAACCAGCGCTCGCGCACGGTCGGGCTGACCACCGGCGTCGCCAGCGAGATCAGCCCCATTCCGATCACCATTGGCAACCAGGCCTTCTTCGCCCAATTGACCGCGCGTTCCTGCAGCGGCCCTTCGGTCTTGATGATCAGCCAGCACGCGCCCAGCAGCAGGTAAGCCGCCGGCAGGCACAGCGCGATGACCGCGGCGAACAACGCGAAGCCCCAGCCGCGCTCGAAGCCGGTGATGTAGCGCCCCAGCATCCAGCCCTGAGCGAGCGCGGTCAGTGTCGAGCCGACGAAGAAGGCCCGGTTCCACAGCGGCTTGTGCACGTCACGCGCCTTCACCCGGAAGTCGAAGGCCACCCCGCGCAGGATGAGGCCGATCAGCATCAGTGCGACCGGCAGGTACAGCGCGGTCAGCACGATGCCATGCGCCTTCGGGAAGGCGACCAGCAGGATGCCGATGCCCAGCACCAGCCAGGTCTCGTTGGCGTCCCAGAAGGGACCGATGGAGGCGATCATCATGTCCTTCTGCGCGTCGGTGGCCGTGCGCAGCAGCATGCCCACGCCCAGGTCGTAGCCGTCGAGCACCACGTACACGAGCATCGCCAGACCCATCAGGGCCATGAACACGACCGGCAGGGCCTGGTTCCAGTCCATCGTCATTCGGCCCCCTTGCCGGCCACCGCGGCGATCGCTTCAGTCGAATAGACCGGCTTGGCCTCGACCGCCTCGCCCGTGTGCTCCGCCAGGTACTTGAGCACGGACACGTAGGCGACGATCAGCGCTGCGTAGAGCGCCACATAGCCCGTGAGCGTGAGGGCGATGTTGGGCGCGGGCGTCGTGGTCGCCATGTCGGCCGTCTTCAGCAGGCCGAACACGATGAAGGGCTGGCGCCCGATCTCGGTGACGTACCAGCCGGCCAGTGTGGCAAGCCAGCCGGAGAAAGTCATCCCGGTCAGCACCCATAGCATCGGCCGGGGCAGCGCATCGGGCACCCATTGACGGCGCCGCAGGAGCCACCACCCGCTCCAGCTTGTGAGCAGCATCAGCATGCCCACGCCGACCATCGTGCGAAAGCCGAAGAACAGCGGCTTGACCGGCGGATGCGCGCCCACGAAGTCGTTCAGGCCCTTGATCTCGCCTTCGATGTCATGCGCGAGGATCAGGCTGCCCGCCTTCGGGATCGCGATCGCCATCCGGTTCTCCCGCGCTTGCTCGTCCGGCCACGCGAACAGCAGCAGCGGTGCCTCCCGCTCGGTGCGCCAGATCGCCTCGATGGCCGCGATCTTCTGTGGCTGGTGCTCCAGCGTGTTCAGGCCGTGCATGTCGCCGACGACAATCTGCACGGGGATGAGCATGGCCGCCAGCGTCAGGCCGTAGCGCATCGCCTTGGCCGTCGACTCGTTCGCCGTGCCCTTGAGGATTTGCCATGCGCTCAGCCCCGCGACGAGGAACGATGCGGTCAGGAACGATGCCAGCAGCATGTGCGTGAAGCGGTAGGGGAACGAGGGGTTGAAGATCACCTGCAACCAAGACCGCACATGGAACTCACCGTTGATGATCTCGTGGCCGGTGGGAGTCTGCATCCACGAGTTCAGGCTCAGGATCCAGAACGCACTCAATGTCGTGCCGCCTGCCACGAGGAAGGTCGCCGCGAGATGCACGCGCTCCGACACCCGCCCGTGACCGAACAGCATCACGCCGAGGAAGGTGGCTTCGAGGAAGAAGGCGGTGAGCACCTCGTAGCCCAGCAGCGGGCCGGCGACATTGCCGACGTGCTCCATGAAGCCGGGCCAGTTAGTGCCGAACTGGAAGCTCATCGTGATGCCGCTGACCACGCCGAGCGCGAAGCTCAATGCGAATACTTTGGTCCAAAAGCGGTAGGCGGTCAGCCATCCCTGCTCGTGAGTGCGAAGCCAGCGCCAGCGGAAGAACAGCAGCGTCCATCCCAGGGCGATGGTGATCGTCGGGAAGAGGATGTGGAAGCTCATGTTCGCCGCGAACTGCATGCGCGAGAGCAAGACGGGATCCATCGCACTCCTTTCAGCCGGCGGCCGTTGACGGTGGCCGCCGCTTGATCCGATCCGGACCCAGGACGATACGGAGAATTCGCCGGCTGCGCTACATTGCGCGCCATGTCCGAATCTCCAATCGTCGGCGATCTGGCCGGCAAACTGCTGGTGCTCGGCTTGTCAGGTGGCATCGCCTGCTACAAGTCTGCCGAGCTTGTGCGGGAGCTGACGCGGGAAGGTGCCGAGGTGCAGGTGGTGATGACGGAGTCTGCCACCCGCTTCATCACACCCGTGACGATGCAGGCGCTGTCGAACCGGCCCGTCGTGCTCGACCAATGGGATGAGCGAGCGTCGAACAACATGCATCACATCAACCTCACCCGCGAGGCCGATGCGGTGCTGGTGGCGCCTGCCAGCGCGGATTTCATCGCGAGACTCGCCATCGGTGCGGCCGACGAGATCCTGAGCCTGCTGTGCCTCGCGCGGCCGATCGAACGTTGCCCGCTGCTGCTCGCGCCCGCGATGAACCGCGAGATGTGGGCGCATCCGGCCACTCAGCGCAACATCCATCAGGTCCATGCCGACGGCGCGGAGATTCTCGGACCGGCCGCGGGCGACCAGGCGTGCGGCGAGATCGGCGATGGCCGCATGCTGGAGCCCGAGGAGTTGCGCGATGCGGTCATCGCGTTTTTCCAGCCCAAGGTCCTTGCCGGTCGCCGCGTGCTCATCACCGCCGGCCCGACCTTCGAGGCAATCGACCCCGTACGCGGCCTCACCAACCTTTCCAGCG
>DASTGE010000217.1:0-2892 GCA_035719405.1 Burkholderiaceae bacterium | reverse complement strand
GACGGCAGTCGCCGACACAGCTGTCATGCACGTCCCCAGTTCAGAGTGTCGAAATTGGGCGCTAGTTCACTTCTATTGCGGGAATCCTGAGGGGCTGGCTTGGGACTTTCCTTTCGTTCCTATCTCGCGCATCGTACGGCCGCGTTCGCCAAAACCGGACAGTCCGGACCCACCAACATGGCGGACTTAGATGCGGCGCATGTTGTGCAGTCGCGAGGCGCCATTCACCACCTGCGGGTCAACGACGGCTGCAGCTGTTCGAGACTGCTAGTCCAGCGTGAACCCGACCTTCAAGGTCACCTGGTGAAGGATCCGCCCATCAGCTTCAACGTAGCCTCGCTGGGCGATCACTTCGAACCAGCGGATGTTTCGGATCGACTGGCCGGCTCTTGTGAGACCCGCCGAAATCGCGGCATCCTGTCCGTCGTGTGAAACTCCAACGATTTCCACGAGCTTGTAGACATGATCAGTCATCTTCGTCTCCTCGCCGCGACGCCATGGGCGTGCGGTTTGGCACACGCCTCCAACCCGGCTAGTGGATGCACCTCTTCAAACTATGCGCTAGCTGCCACCGAGCGCATGTTGTTCTGCGGTCACGGGCCAGCCGTGACTGGTACGCAGGGATAGTGCACCTGATATCCAGATCGCGGACAGGGCAGCAATCGCGAGCGCCAGGCTAATGCCTAGCACGTACCGCATAACGTGAAGCGTTTGCCCGGAGCGCGCCTCGTCGACGTCGATATGGATTTCGTCGCCAATTCTCTTCATGTCTCGTACTCCCGATCCGGCAAACTTCTAAGGTTTACCGTGTTCTCGCACCGCCGATCATGGTGCGTGTGCTCCCAAGGGCAGTACGCTGAGGCCTTCATATCACCATCTGGATTACCGCGCCATCCGACGTTGAAAGTTGCACAGCTACCCCGTCCCATTCACGAGCCGATGATGAATGGTCCGTTGCTATGACCGCTCCGACGCCCTTCAACGTCGGCCATGTTGGTGAGAATGGGTGCCGCCTGGCGCTGAACATTGGATCGGTTGTCGGCAAAACGACTTGCACCTTTGGCGATCAGATGGATCGGAAATTCCCGTGGTCATCAATGCCAGAGCACAGCCAATGCCTCGGGATTACCCGCACCAGTCCGGGTTCTCAAGGGATCGCTTAAGTTCTTCCACGAAAGCCGCCGCGACTTGGCCGTCGATAACGCGGTGGTCGCAACTGATCGACAGGTTCACCATTTTGCGGGGCTGAATCCTGTCGTCGAGGACAACCGCTCGTTCTGTCACCCGGTGAATAGCAAGGATTGCCACCTCGGGAGGGTTGACAATGGGGGTGGCCGCGATCCCCCCGAGCTTACCTAGGGAGGTGACGGTGAAGGTAGACCCCCGCATCCGATCACGGGCCAGCTTACCGGCGCGTGCAGAAGAGGCCAGACTGGCAATTTCTTCGGCTACCTGTCGGACCGTCTTGTCCTGCGCATCACGCAACGTGGGGACCATCAGGCCATCTTCTGAATGTGTGGCAATGCCCAGGTGGATGGCATCGAAGCGCGTGAGGACCTCCCGCCCGCCGTCGTAATGGGCATTAAAGCCCGGAAACTTCCGTAGAGCGTGGCATAGGCCAACGACCACGAACGCAAGCAGACTTAGCCGTTCCCCAGCAGGTTCGCTATTTCGGTCAGCGCGGAGCTGCTCGAGCAAGGTGACGTCGACTTCCTCGACATAGGTGAAATGCGGGATCAGCAAGGCCTCTTGCATGCGCCGCGCGATCTGACGGCGAAGGCCGGTCAGCGGAAGCTCCGTGCCTTGAGCCCCTGTTCCCGGCTTAGAAGAGGACGCGCGCGGAGCGTTTGCAAGGAGGTACCGGTCAAGGTCCTCGTGGGTGATATGCTTACCGCCTGCGGGAACTCTGGACAGATCTACCCCGAGATTGCGGGCGCGCTGCCGCACTGCCGGTGGGGCGAGCGCCCGGTCGCCCGGCGTATGGGCAGACTCGCGCGGGGAACTGTCGGACATCGGCCGCTGCTCCGGTTCGACGGTGCTACTGGTCGCCGCGATCACATCGCTAGGTGAGCCCTCAGCTAACCTCGTATCGAGTACGAACA
Source organism: Burkholderiaceae bacterium (assembly GCA_035719405.1). Lineage (GTDB taxonomy): Bacteria > Pseudomonadota > Gammaproteobacteria > Burkholderiales > Burkholderiaceae_C > CAMLIZ01. The sequence goes on along the minus strand of DASTGE010000217.1, from coordinate 790 downwards.
ACACCTGACCGACCGCCAGCATCTCGCCGGGTTCGCCGCGGCGCTCCAGCAGGACACCGTCCGCCGGTGCCTCCAGTTCCACGGTGGCCTTGTCTGTCATGACGGCCACCACAGCCTGCCCTTCCTTGACGTCGTCGCCAACCTGAGCATGCCACTCGACCACTTCCGCCTCGGCAACGCCTTCACCGATATCGGGCAGCCTGAACTCGAGCCGTGCCATGCCTTATGCTCCCATCAGGCGATCGAGGGCCTCGCCGATGCGGATCGGGCCCGGAAAGTACGACCATTCCAGGGAATGCGGATAGGGAGTGTCGAAGCCCGTCACGCGTTCGATCGGCGCTTCGAGATGATAAAAGCACCGTTCCTGTACCAGCGCGGAAAGCTCGGCCCCGAACCCGCTGGTGCGGGTAGCTTCGTGCACGATCAGGCAGCGGCCGGTCTTCTTCACCGAAGCTTCGATCGTTTCGATGTCGAGCGGGACCAGCGTTCTGAGGTCGATCAGGTCGGCTTCGATGCCGTGCTCGACCAGAACCTGCCGGGCAACGTGGACCATCGTGCCATAAGCCAGGACCGTGAGCAAATCCCCCCGCGTGACCAGACGCGCCTTGCCGAGCGGCACCCGGTAGTAACCCTCGTCCACCTCCGCATCGGGGTGCCCGGTCCAGGTCTTGGCCGGCCGATCATAAAAGCCGTCGAATGGACCGTTGTAGCAGCGCTTAGGCTCCATGAAGATGACGGGGTCGTTGTCCTCGATCGCGGCGATGAGCAGCCCCTTGGCATCATGGGGATT
>DASTGE010000216.1:0-2049 GCA_035719405.1 Burkholderiaceae bacterium | reverse complement strand
GCAAGGCCATTGCGTTGATGGCCGGGCAGGATCGCCCGCTGTGGGACTTCGAGGACGTCGGCGACAACGCCTCGCGAGTCAGGACAGAAGGCATGGCGCCGGTGGTGGCGGTGCCGACCACGGCGGGCACCGGCTCTGAGGTCGGTCGCGCGTCCGTCATTACCGACGAGGCAACACGGGTCAAGCGCATCATCTTTCACCCGCGCATGCTTCCCGCCATCGTGATACTCGATGCGCAACTCACCGTCGGCCTGCCGCCGCGGCTCACGGCGGCGACCGGCATGGATGCGCTGTCGCACAACCTCGAAGCCTGGTGCTCGCCGGTGTTTCACCCCATGGCCGCCGGCATTGCATTGGAAGGCATGCGGTTGGTGAAGCAATGGCTGCCGTCGGCGGTCGCCGACGGACGCGATTTGCAGGCACGCGCCGAGATGCTTTGTGCCTCGGCGATGGGCGCCACCGCCTTCCAGCGCGGTCTGGGCGCGATGCACGCGCTGGCGCATCCGCTGGGCGCCCATCACGACGCGCATCACGGCACGCTGAACGCCGTGCTGATGCCTTACGTGCTCAAGGCGAACCGCACGGCGATCGAGGATCGGATCATCGCGGCCGCCCGCTATCTCGATCTGCGTGACGCCAGTTTCGAGGGTTTTCTCGAATGGCTCCTGGCGCTGAGATCGGGAATCGGCATCCCGCACGCGCTGTCGGCGTTGGGCATCGACGGCAGCGACGCCGACGAGATCGCCGCGATGGCGGTGGCGGACCCGTCGCATGCCACCAACCCGGCTTCACTCACCGAGGTGCAGTATCAAGAGATCTACCTTGCGGCGGTGGAAGGCGCGTTGTAGTCGGTAGATCTGTGCGACGTCTCCGGAAGGTCGCACAGCCGATCTGGAGACGAACTGGACGAGACGGTTCCTGCCCCCAGAAACGGCTCGATCAGTTGCCTGGCGAGCAAGATGGACTCAGGGCTTCCGCGATTCTCTGGCCAATCCTGCACGATGCGCGAGAGGATTGCCTTCTCGGCGTTGTCCTTGCGCTTCGCGTATTCCGCCGCCGCCTCGTTGTATTTCGTCATCTCTGCGACGTGGGTGTCGTCAATTGGAGGCAGGGGCAGGTCGTGAAACGGGTCTTCCTCGAATTCCGCCTCCAGTGTCTCGAACTCCTGCTTGTACAGTTCCTTGACACCATCCCGCCAACTCTGCTTTGCAAGCATGAAATTCAGCAACTCTTCCTGGTTCGACTCCTGTTCTCGCACTCTCTTCACGAGATCCTGCAGGTCGGACTCGGTGAGCACGCTGGAGCTTCGATTGGCCATCCCTGAAGGCGTGTGATCGGGAAGCGCGAGCCTGTCCCTCAGCGCCACCTTGGCGTGCAGCATGCTCTCCAGCGGCTCGATTGTCAGGTTTCGCCTGATATCTGCCCGCAAATGAGGCTGCGTGAGCTTCGCCTCGATGAATTGTTCAACGGCCTCTTCCAGCTTCTGCAAGCGGAATTCACGTCGCATCCAATCATCCAACTGCTGCAAATCCATCCGGCCTTTTCTGATTCCATCGACGATCTGGTGCCTGCGTACCTCGGAAACCATGGCAGAGAACCCGTCGACAACGGCGTCTCCACAGTCGCCAAGCGCTGCGATCGCCAGGTGGAACACGCTCTGGCGCAAACGCGCATCCTCCGAAATGGCTCGGATCATCTGCGATCCTTCCCAAAGGGTTGCGGCGCGCCTTTGATGCGAGGCGGTGCCGCTCGTCGCCATTTCCAATTGCATCCTGGCCAGGACGCGGGCGAACGCCGGCGCGCAATCTTCCGTGTCGAATTCCGTGAGCTCGTCGCCGGGATGAATTCGATCGCTTCCCGGCAAATCGTTGGACAGGAGCAGCCAGGAACGAATCTCCTCGCTCAAGGGCCGCACCTGTCGGGCTAAGTCTGCCTGCAATCGCATTCCGGCTCGGCGGGCGGACCACGCACGTTCGAATTCGGTGGTCATGGCCGTCCGGAATCCCGCGGCCGCGAGCGCGTGCGGACTTCCGTATCGTTCGAGCAAAG
>DASTGE010000215.1:0-2623 GCA_035719405.1 Burkholderiaceae bacterium | reverse complement strand
CTTTAGAGGGATGCAATTGCTATTGACGAGTCGGCCATCGTCTCGATACTCTCTTCGAATTCTGGCTCGTCCAGGACTCGCCTTGCGCGACGCTGATCGGGTCAGGAGGGAGTGCCCTTCTCACATGTCCCCCACGCTCTGCACGCTTCACGTTCGCAACCTCACCGGCTTGCTTTGGCTGCGCAATGCGTGCAAACAGAACTTGACGTGGGCCGAGCACTTGTTTGGCCTCCGGTCCAGTGCCGCCCTCTTCTACAGAGATCTGGCTGACACGGACATTGAAGCTCTGAGCGCGGAGCTCGACCTGTCGATCTTCGTTCCCAGATTCGATGCGGTCACGCTCATCCAGGCATTGGAGGTGGCTGCACACGCCAGCGGCTGTACTCCGCGATCCGATCTCGAACTGCACAACCTCGCGAGCCTTCAGGCGCTGCGCGACGACTGCCTGCTGAGTGCCGCCGACGCCGTGTGGACCTATCGGATGGATCAGACAACTGCTGAGGCCTACCGGCGCCTGGATTACGACCAGGTGATCGCGCTGTCCAAGTCGCTCGACGTCTCGGCTTTTTTACCGCGTTATGACCCATCGCAGGTCGCGCGGATTCTGAGCGCTCCCTCGGGCGCTCGCGCCTCGTTCGCTGTGGCGTATGAAAGCGACTTGGCCGCTCAGACCGAAGCCGCGCGACGAAGCCTTTTTCTCACTCATTGAAGCAGGGGAGCGCATGACACCACACACCCACCAGCACTTGCGACGCTTAAATTTGGCGCGCGAGGCGCTCGACCTCGGCGCCCGGCGTTCGGTCGTCCAACAGATTACCGAGATCTCGGAGACCGAATTGCGGCGCGTATTCGGCCCGTGCCCAGAGCTGACGGCCAATCGCGGGGGTCGGCCGAGCTCGGTAGAAAAGCTCTTCGAAGGCCGCGAGATTCATCTGCATGCGTGCGACTTCTACAACGGCTTTCATCATCTGTTTCATCGGGGGGTGCCCCCCGACGAGGCAATGGTCGTCGCATACCGCCGTTATCACGCCCGTCACTCGGGGCAGGTCCGACTGGGATTCGATCGCGCCTTTTCGGTTGTGACCTCGGTGTTCCGGTTGTGGACAACCGCATCCCCATCGCTGAAGCCGCTTCGCTGCAACGTCTGCGGTGCGCTGATCCTGGCCCCGGTCGGCGCCAGTACGCTCGATCCACGGCCATGCACCTACTGCAAGATGGAGCGTCGGTTGCGCCGTTTTGAGCGGCGAGAGGGGTCTGTTGGAGTCGGATTGGGCGAGCCCAGGACGGCATTCAGCAGTCGAGGACGAGCCATGCGGGGCGACAGTCCACCGAAGCGCAATCTCACGCCCCGGCCATGAATCATGCTCCGGCTGTCGTTGCCACATGACCTGCTGCATCGTGCGACTCAGTTACTGCGGAAGCAAACACATCAGGAACCCGGGCGGCCTGCAGCACCACACCCGAATCCGCCTGATACGCGGCTGAGTGCGGAAGGCGCCCTGTCGCTTCACACGGCGCTGCTGCGGCGGATTCGAGTGGCCTACGGCTACACTGAGGTCGACTTCGCACAGCATCTGCTCCGGCCCATCACGGCGCTCGCCGCCTGGCTGCACTTCCTGCCCGGGCCTCCTGGAGGAGGATTTGAGCGTCGGGGAGGAGCGCTGGAACAAGCTCTCACGAACTGCCTGTTCAGCCTTCAAGCCGCGGAGGGCCGAACGTTCGACGACGGCGAAGCCGAGGGTTCGCCAGAGAACAATGCCCAATGCTGGCGGCTCGCGTGCGCATTAGGTGGTCTGTTCACCAATTTGGCGGATGTGCTGGCGCGGATCGAAGTCGCCAGCGATGACGGCGTCCTTTGGCCAGGAGAAGCGATGCCTCTGCTGCAGTGGCTCGAATCACTACGCGCCTCTCGGTACCACTACCGCTGGAAGCGCACAAGCGTGCCTGACCGGCAACATGCCTTCTATGCCGCCGTTCGATGCATCGACCCCGTCGTGATGTCCTTCCTGGTGGAAGGCAACAGGGATATAGCCCGAGCGCTGCTGACGAATATCAGCGGTCTGGCCGGAAGATCGGACGACGCACTCTCCGATGTGGTCAGCAAGGTTGCGGTCGCGGTTGCCGCGCACGAAAGGTCCGATTCAACCTCAGCTCCTCCCGATGACCTGCTGGTCAGCACTTTGAAGCGCCTGTTCGGCACCAGTGACTGGCTGCCCAATTCTCCTGGCGGTCATGTCTGGTACGGGCAAGACGGCTTGTATCTGCTATGGCCAGAGTCGGCAATCAAGATCCTGCAGTCGTTGCCGAAAGGCGCGCGGGCAATTCCGGGATTTGGGTCGCACGATGACTTGCTGGGCCACCTCGCGGCGCGCGGCCTCATCGCCGCAACGCCGTCGCCGCTGGTCTCTATTCGACCTCCAGGCAGCACAAAGCCGCATGCTGCTGTTCGCATCTTGGAGCCCTCCCAGTTGTTCTCCGACCGGGAACCGCGCGCCGCCGCGCTCCAGTTCCGCCTGGCTTTGCCCGATTCGCATTCCGTCGAGTGTGTTGAAAGCGAATCAAGTCTCCCGCCCACAGGCGCCGAAGGGCAGACGCTGTCGAAAGCTGACAACCGGGGAAGCAT
>DASTGE010000214.1:0-5072 GCA_035719405.1 Burkholderiaceae bacterium | reverse complement strand
TCGATGCGAGCATTGTGCGAACGGCCTGGGCGCGGAGGAAGAACGTCTCAGGCTTACCGCTTACCCCTTGCCTCCCGGCGAAAGGCTGGCTTCCGAGCCGAGCACTGTCTCGCCCGCTCCCGGCAGGCGAGGGACGCGGATGGCGATGTCGAGATTGATGGAGCCGAAAACAGTGAGCATCAACGAGCCTCAGCGCGCCGGAGTGGTCAGGCTCGGCAGTGGCGGCCCATCATGGCTTCCACCTCGCGCAGCGTCTGGAGTGCGGACTGTTAGCGCCGCCCCTGCACTGTACAGCTGGCCGCCGCGCAGGCGAGGGCCAGGCACGGGCGCAGGCTTAAGCGATGGGTCAGCCCCTTCGCTCCCGCCCCATTACGGGCCTTCGTCGCTGTCGGGTCGGAGGAGGCGCGCTTGCGCGCTGGCCTCCGTCCGCCGCTCAAACTGCACGTGCGGATTTGCCGCATGCAGCTTTCACAATGACGCGCTACGCGAGGCAGCGATCGAAGGAATCAATCCAATCAGGTTCACCAGCCCGTACTCGCCATACAGGACGCTCGCAGGTAGCCGTTTCCAGCCCGTGTTGCGCCATCGCTTGCACCGATGCGACCAAAGTCGCCGCACGATCCAGGCGTCGAGTCGGTGGAAGAGCCGTCGCACGTGGGCACGCCGGTAGTAGCGTCCCCACCCGGCAATGATCGGGTTGAGCTCTTTGATCAGCTCCGCCGTCGTCAGAGGCACCTTGCGTCGCGTCAGTCGACGCACCTGATTCATGAAGCGCTGGATCGAGCGATCCCGGGGGTATGCATAGAGCGCCCCGTGCCGCACCCCGCTGCGAATCTTGTTCGCCGGAAGGTACAACGGCCGTGCCCCTTGCTTGATCTTGTATCCCAGGAACTCGAAGCCGTGTCGCACATGAACGATGCGCGTCTTCTGCGGATGCAGCATCACTCCCAACGCATTGAGGATGCGCTGCGCGGCCGCAAGAGCTTCTTTCGCCTGCTGAGCTGTGTCGCAGGTCACCACCCAATCGTCACAAAACCGTGTGAACCGATAGCCCCGCTCGCGCATCTCCCGATCAAACGGAGTCAGGAGAATATTGCTGAGCAATGGTGAGACCACACCGCCTTGTGGGGTGCCTTGGTCGCTCGGTGTGAATTGCTTGCCCTCGCAGCTTCCGACCTTGAGCATCGCCTCGATGAGGCGCAATACTCGACCATCAGCCACTCGTTGGGCCACGAGCGCGAGCAGCTTGTCGTGTTGAACCGACCCGAAGTAGTCCTTCAGGTCTGCATCCACAATCCACTGGCCACCGCCCTCTATTTCCTTCCACACCTTGCGCAGAGCACCGTGGGGAGACCGCCCTCGCCGGTATCCGAAGCTGGCATCATCGAATTCCGGCTCGAAGATCGGCTCCAACCGATTGAGCAGCGCCTGCTGGCACACCCGATCGAAAATCGTGGGTACGCCCAGCATTCTCCACTCGCCTGGCTTGCCGTCCTTTGGGATGGGCACTCGCTTCACAGGTAGAGGAAAGTAGATGTCGTCGCGCAACTCTCGATGCAGCCGGTCCAATTCCTCGTCCCGCTGCAGCTCGAACGCCGCTACGCTCTGTCCGTCCACGCCCCCTGCGCCTTTGTTGGCGCGCACCTTCTCCCATGCGATCTCCAGGTTCTTCCGCTGGTAGACCTTGTCGATCAATAAATGGACCTTCTTTGCCCCTGTCGGGTTGATCCAGTGCGCCAGTCTCCTCGGGCGAGGATGTTCGGGTCTTTCACACATGGAACTGTTCCTCCTCCACGCCCTTAACTCACTGGTCGCTTTCCGTTTCATCCCAACCGTCATCGCCTGCCGCCTTTCCCGGGCCATCCGCCCGCCGATCGCTCGGTCACGCGGCTTTCACCGCGCTTGAGGTACTACTCGGCAGTCCGACTACTGGTATGGCATCACTTGCCATTTCGCTTTCGCTTATAGGCTCGCTTACCGCGGTGCCACCCGCAGACCACGCCAGTTCTCCTGGGGTCACGCATAGTTCTTCCGTACCGTGTCGTGTGCATACACCTTGGTGCGGTGGGTGAATGAGAACGCCTTCGCCCCCGTACTGCGGGCTCGACCTTGCCCCACCTTTGGCCGACCACTTCGTCATCGGATAGCTCCTTCGACTACGACCCGGTCCTTCTCCTCATGCCCTTCGGATCCCACCTCGCGGTGGACACCCTGCCCTCCGGGGAACTGCCCTGAGTTCGGTGGCTGCAGGTCCGCCTTGGCTGTGTCCAGCTTTCGCCTTCGTGCCCGTTTAGGCCTCTCCATACCTTCCTTGCTCTCCCCGGCCCGCGAGGCATTACCCCCGCGTTCGGATATGACACTCCTCATTCGAGCATCAGAGGGACTTGAACCCTCCTGAACTACGCGCTGCTCAGCGCACACTACGGGCTGATCCGCCCCTGTGCTCCGCATCGGTACTCTCATGCTTGTGGGGTCTCCACTTGCATTTCTCCCTTGGCATCGGAGCGACAGGTTCCCGCGTTCCGCACAAGAGCCTGCATCGAAGTCACGCCGTCTCCATGCCGGATGCCACCCGGGCCGTCAACAGGCACCCCCCGAGCTTGTCCCACGTTAACGACTGCCCCGTGGTTTCGACATCGTCCATACGCTTTCGACACGTCATCAGCGGTTCACTTGCGTTCGTCTCTTCGACACTCACCTGATCGGGTCAAGCCCGACCTTTTCCCAGCTCACTCATCACCACGCCTCTTAAGCGCAGCAACAGTGGATGGTTTGAAGCCTGCGCCTGTACGCCGGCTTCGAGGGGCCCGCCCTCATCTCTTGTGCAGCATGGCTGCTCAGAAGAATTCCTCCTTCCTTGCGCCTTCGCGGCGCACCGTCATCCGCAAAGCGGCACATCAATTCCGCCAGTGCCTCGTCGTCGTCCACGGGGAAGTAACCCTTGTAGTCCTCGCCGAGCAACCCGACATTACCGTCGATGCGGCTCGCCAGAACAGGCACTCTCGACCGTATCGCCTCGACGACCGCATTGGCCCCGCCCTCCATGGCGCTCGGATGGACGAGCGCGTGAGATCGGGCAAGGTGCAGCCGTGTGTCGGAGTGCGGCAGACCGCCCATCCAGCGATACGACGGGCACGCCCGCATTGTCTGACGTGCCGCCGCGGCCAGCGTTTGTCCAGCGGGTCGCCGATGTGCTCGATCCTGATCGAAGATCTCTGGATCAGCCGGCGGGCGGCGCGCATCAAGGTCAAGGGCCGCTTCTCGTCGCGAAGGTGCCCCACTGCCACGAAGGCGGTGATGTCCGTCCGCTTGTCGTTCACCCGCAGCGACGGCGCTGACTGCTCGATCACCCTCGCCCTCGTCCTCACGTGAGGCGGGAGTCGCTCCAAGGCCTTTGGCTGCAGGACCACCACAGTGTTTGCAAGCTCGAGGGAGCGTCGGGCAGCAGCATCGTCCGGAAGGTCGTGGTAAAGATCCGTGCCGGTCAACACGAGGACGATGCGGGCCCTCCGGCCTGGCGGCGCGGTATTGTTCGATGGCGCCCGCTGACTTCCTGGCGTGCAGGGCGATGAGCAAATCGCACGCCTCGCCCGCCACTGGCCGATCACTTGAACTTCCGCGCAAGCTGAAAGATAGTCAGCCCAGCGCGCTGCGGTGTGCGAATTGCCGTTATTGGCGGACCGCGGCGCAGGCGAGGCGATGCAGACACGCGGAAGAGGCATGAACGTTCCGGATGGATCGGCATGAGCAGCTTAGCGCAGGGAAGACCTGACAACGCTGCCTCCGCCCGTCGGGCGGGCCGGCAATGGCTGCTGGACGCACTGCAATCGACGAGGCAGGACACGCTGTCGACCTTCTCGGCGTTCGAGCGCGCGCTCCCGGAACTGAAGGTGCCGTTGCGCGACCGGGCTCAATCCCCCGCTGTGGGAACTGGCGCACATCGGGTGGTTCCAGGAATACTGGGTTGCACGCAATCCTCAGCGCGATCTCGGCATCGCGTGCCGACCCGAGGTACAACGCCTGCCCGGCGTGCGGGCCGACGCCGATCGTCTGTACGACTCCAGCCAGGTTCCCCATGACAGCCGCTGGGCGCTGCCGCTGCCTGATGCCTTGGCCACGAGACGCGACCTGGAAGCGCAGCTTGCCACCACGCTCGACGCGTTGGAGCACGCGGGCGATACCGACGATGAGCTCTACTTCTTCCGGCTCGCGCTGTTTCACGAAGACATGCATCACGAGGCGGCGCTGTGCATGGCCCAAGCCCTGGGTGTGCCGATCGACGACTCCCGGTGGCAACTGCCGCCACATCCGCAGAGATCGGAGACGATCACGATCGAGGGCGGCCCGGGTTTCGCGTTCGACAACGAGCTTCAGCCGCATGAGGTCCGCCTCGCAGGGTATTGGATCGACAGCCAGGTGGTTCGTTGGCGAGAGTATCTGCCGTTCGTGGAGGCCGGCGGCTATTCCGACCGGCGGTGGTGGACACCGGAAGGCTGGCGGCACATCGAGGCAAAAGAAGCACCCGCGCCAGCCTTCGTCATGCGAAAGCCTGGGGGATGGCAGCAATGGCGGTTCGGCAGCCTGTCCACCCTCGACCTCGACGCACCGGCCTGCCATCTGTCCTGCCACGAAGCCGCTGCCTGGTGCCGCTGGTCCGGCCGACGCCTTCCCACGGAATTCGAGTGGGAAACGGCGGCTCTGGACGCGGGCGATGCCTTCCACTGGGGCCGGGTGTGGGAGTGGAGCGCCAGTCCCTTCGCTGCCTATCCGGGATTCGAACCCCATCCCTACCGCGACTATTCAGCTCCCTGGTTCGACGCACGCCCCGTGCTGCGCGGCGCATCTTTCGCCACACAGCCGCGACTGCATGATCCGCGCTATCGAAATTTCTTTCTGCCCGGACGGACCGACATCTTCGCGGGGTTTCGCACGTGCGAAGTCTGATCCGGGCAAGAGGCACGGTCAGCTCTGTCGTTGCCTTGGAGATCGCAACACGATAACCGGACTCAAATGGACGCCTCTTGAGCGCAAAGGCGGTTGCCGCACCTCGTCTAAAGATCCCCGCAAACGAA